>NZ_CP061868.1:3346939-3650070 GCF_022646885.1 Priestia koreensis
ATCGTTCCCCCTAACTGAAATGACGCAACTACATTCTAATGAATTTTAGCACAGTTTGGCCATTTTTTTAAGTACATCCCTCTGTTTTAAAAAAATAGCAAATCATTTTCAGTTCGAGCGGTCGGCAAGATACGAAGTTTATCAATCGGAAGACGACCTCCCGTTTGCTCATCAATGCCAAAAATACCATACTCAAGCTTTAATAAAGCTCGTTCTACATCCTGTAAATCTGCTTTCACGCTTTGAATAACGTACTGCTCTTGAGGCGTTACTAAATGAGGAAGATAGTCTAATCCTTCAGCATAATATTTTAACAATCGATCTTGTAATTCCATTCGTGTCATCTCAAGTTCTTCTTTGATTGAAAAATATGTCCCATCCATGCTTATTCCTCCTTATGTGATTGCGACTGTAATTGTAGTGTAACCGCAACAAAATAACAGTCTGCACCACAACTTTTTCCTTTCAGCAAAAAGGGCACGGGAATGGGACTTGGTAATATCCAAATAAAAAGAGAAATCTTGGCTATGCAAGATTTCTCTTCTTGTTCTTAACCTTCGTAATTCTCTTTTACAACCTGTGCACAGCGAGCACATAGCGTAGGATGATCGCTATCTTGACCAACTGTTGGCGTTACGATCCAGCAGCGATCACACGTTTCACCTTCTGCTGCCGTTACAACAATTGCTGCACCGTCAAATGTTTGTGCAGATTCAGGAGCATCTGCAAGGTCACCGCCAAGCTCAAAGCCTGATACGATGAACAGCTGTTTGAAGTCTTCAGAAATGGACTCTAACAATGCTTTCGTTTCTTCATTTGCATAAAGAGACACGTGAGCTGTTAGGGATTTTCCAATGACTTTTTCATTACGAGCTGTTTCTAGTGCTTTTAACACGTTGTCGCGAAGGTCCATAAACGCATCCCATTTCGCTACAAGAGAATCAGCATTCTCATACGTTGTTGCTTCTGGCATATCCACTAACTGAACGCTTTCTTCCGTTACGTGTGGCATATGTGCCCATACTTCTTCTGCTGTGTGAGCAAGAATTGGCGCAACAAGCTTCGTTAATGATAATAACGTTTCATATAGAACCGTTTGAATCGCACGGCGATCTGCTTGATCTGGTGCTTCAATGTACAGAATGTCTTTTGCAAAGTCTAAGTAGAATGAGCTTAAGTCAATTGTACAGAAGTTATGAACTGCGTGATAAATCGCCGCAAACTCGTATTGATCATAAGATTTTGTTACTTTCTCAACGAGGCTATTTAATTTCACAAGCATGTACTGATCCACTTCACGAAGATTTTCGTAAGAAACCGTATGTGTTGCTGGATCAAAATCAGCTAAGTTTCCTAACAAGAAACGGAACGTATTGCGGATTTTACGATATACTTCAGCAACTTGTTTTAAAATGTTATCAGAAACACGTACGTCTGCTTGATAGTCAACAGAAGCAACCCATAGACGTAAAATGTCACCACCAAGTTGATTCATGACTTTCGAAGGAACGACGACGTTCCCAAGTGATTTACTCATTTTGCGACCATCTCCGTCAAGCGCAAATCCGTGGCTTAATACGGCTTTATAAGGAGCTTTTCCTGTTACAGCTACGCCTGTAGAAAGAGATGAGTTGAACCAGCCGCGGTATTGGTCAGATCCTTCCAGATATAAATCTGCTGGACGCTGTAGATCATCGCGCTCTTCAAGCACTGCTTGGTGAGATGAACCTGAGTCAAACCATACGTCCATGATGTCTGTTTCTTTTGTAAATTGACCGTTCGGGCTACCTTCATGCGTGAAGCCTTCTGGTAATAGATCCGCTGTTTCACGTTCAAACCATACGTTTGATCCATGTTCTCTGAATAGATCTGATACGTGTGCGATTGTTTCATCTGTAATGATTGGCTCACCGTTCTCAGCATAAAATACTGGAATTGGAACACCCCATGCACGCTGACGAGAAATACACCAGTCACCACGGTCACGAACCATGTTAAATAAGCGTGTTTCTCCCCATGTTGGAACCCATTTTGTTTCTTTGATTGCATCTAATAGCTCATTGCGGAAATCTTTGATCGACGCAAACCACTGTGCGGTTGCACGGAAGATTGTCGGTTTTTTCGTACGCCAGTCATGTGGATATGAATGCGTAATAAAGCTTAGTTTTACTAATGCGCCAACTTCCTCAAGCTTTTGCGTAATTGGCTTGTTCGCCTCGTCATAGAATAAACCTGCAAATTCGCCTGCTTCTTCCGTCATGTACCCTTTCTCATCAACTGGGCAAAGAACGTCTAGACCGTATTTTTGTCCGATGATAAAGTCATCTTCCCCGTGACCTGGAGCCGTATGAACACAGCCAGTACCTGCGTCCGTTGTAACGTGGTCACCAAGCATCACAAGCGAGTCACGTCCGTATAAAGGATGTGTCGCAACAACGCGATCAAGTTCAGCACCTTTAACTGTGCGAACCACTTCGTAGTTTTCCCACTCAATTTCTTTTGCCACTGTTTCAAGAAGCTCGGATGCAACGATGTATTTTTCACCGTTTACAGCTACTACGCTATAGTCTAAATCAGCGTTGACAGAAATCCCTAAGTTCGCTGGCATTGTCCAAGGAGTTGTCGTCCAGATGATGAATTTTTCATCGTTTTCTAATACGCCTTTTCCGTCTTTTACAGGGAACGCCACATAAATAGACGCTGAGCGCTTGTCGTAGTACTCAATTTCTGCTTCTGCTAGTGCAGATTCACTTGAAGGAGACCAGTACACTGGCTTTTTCCCTTTGTAGATATAGCCTTTTTTCGCCATTTCACCGAATACTTTGATTTGCTGTGCTTCGTATTCTGGTTGTAGCGTTACGTATGGGTTTTCCCAATCTCCGCGTACACCTAGACGTTTGAACTGCTCGCGCTGGTTGTTAATTTGCTGCCACGCATATTCTTCACAAAGCTTGCGGAATTCCGCTACGCTCATTTCTTTGCGTTTTACTTTTTTATTTTTTGTTAGCGCTGTTTCAATCGGAAGACCGTGCGTATCCCATCCTGGAACATACGGCGCTTGAAAACCAGTCATGGATTTAAAGCGAACGATAAAGTCCTTTAAGACTTTATTCAGAGCATGTCCCATATGAATATCACCGTTTGCATACGGAGGACCATCATGAAGAACAAAAAGCGGACGACCTTTTGTACGCTCTTGTACTTTTTCATAGATGTTCATTTCTTCCCATTTTTGTTGAATTTCAGGCTCACGGTTCGGCAGATTTCCACGCATCGGGAATTCTGTTTTCGGCATTAATAACGTGTCTTTATAATTCATCGTCAAACCTCCACAAATAATAATCGATTGTTTATACAAATCCAAAACAAAAAAGACCTTCTCATCCCAAAAAAGGGACGAGAAGGTCTCTCGCGGTACCACCCTTGTAGACTTTACAGCTTTTATATAATAAAAGGAAAGGGTAAAGTCCTCTCAAGCATTCTTAACGCGAATGAGACGCCAATGCTTACTCTTTGATTTCAGCACGGAACTCCAGGGTGATGTTCATTTCTTCAACTGCCACCGAGCTTTCACTACCCTCGATTCGCTTTTCACAGTTTTGACGAAGAAATTACTGTCCCTTTCCTTGTTTGATGTTGTATAAAAAGAACTCGTTACAAAATTATATGATATTTAGAAGAAAGAAGTCAAGAACCTTCGTTCTTATTCTGAACGAGCTGTTTTTTGAAGCTGCTCTTCAAAAGATGTTTGATATTCTAATAGATGATCCCAGTCATCACTTTCAAGCATTTCAAGCTGTGCTTCGACAAGCATTTTAAAGCGTGTACGGAATACCTTTGACTGCTTTTTCAATTCCTCGATGTCAAACGCAATACGACGTGATTTCGATAACGCTTCGTTAATAATACGATCTGCGTTTTTCTCTGATTCTTTAATGATCAGCTTTGCTTCTTTTTGAGCGTTACGCTTCACTTCTTCTGCCGCCTCTTGAGCAATTAAAATTGACTTATTCAGCGTTTCTTCAATGTTTGTAAAGTGACCTAATCGTTGTGTTAGCTCTTCCGTTTTTGTTTCAAGCTCTTTCTTTTCACGAATGAGCATTTCGTAATCTTTAATCACCTGATCCAAAAATTCGTTTACTTCGTCCTCATCATACCCGCGAAATCCTCTATTAAATTCTTTGTTATGAATATCTAAAGGGGTTAAAGGCATAGTCGCCACCTCCGTGTTGTCTCTTTGTCCATTTCCAATAATGATTGATTATTCGACAATTTGTTTATATATCCTTCTTTATGACTAAATTATTTTTGTTTTCCGACGGTTATGCGCCATTTATCTTTCTTTGTTTTGCCATCAATCGTCAAAATTTTACTTCTTCCGTGACCTCGAAGTGAAAGAACGTCTCCCTCTTGGCACTCAAAGGACGGCTGTTCAATCACCTTCCAATTTACTTTTACGTGACCAGAAGAAATAAATGGCTGCACTTTTTGCCGAGATAAATTATGAATCGCAGCAAGCACAACATCAATACGCAATGATGATACCGTTGCAGACCGTTCCATGTACTCTTCTTCCACATGAATAAGATCAGCCGCTGTAATAGGGCGAAGGCTTACCTTAGCTCGTCCTATTGATTCGAGGTTCATCTCAATGTAAGACGCAATTTCCTTCGCAACAACTAGCTGTACGTTCTCACCAACCGTGATGTCCCCGAACTTTGAGCGTCTTAAGCCTAATGACATGAGCGAGCCTAATATTTGCGGGTGCTCGATCGTGACAAACTTTTGTGGATACTCAATCTCATAACACGCTACCCCGTAATCCTCTTCAGTAGGCGTGTAATAATCAGGGTATAAAAGAGCACGCTTTCGCTCCGTCCAATCCACTCCACCAAAGAAGGAAACAAGCACATCGTTTCCTTTTCCAATAATGGCACTTACCATTTCTTGTTCTCTTGGGTCGAGAAAATCAGTGAGCTTGGGGCTGTATTGATTTTGAACCTCTTCTTTCCATTCCAACACATGATCAATAAACTCATGCTCTTCCTTACGAAAATGTTGATAAATACTCATAAAATCTCTCCATCTATTGATACCAGCATGTAAAAAAAGGAATCGGATGGATTCCTTTTTATGGTTTATGTTAAAAACGGCTTCACCTAAGTTGCAAACGGAATGCTACACGATTCCAAATAGCGTGCTGACACCCGCCTTAGCAAAATTCAACAAGAAAATTGCCACAATTGGAGAAATATCTAGCATGCCCCCAATCGGTGGGATAATTCTTCGAAACGGGGCTAAATAAGGTTCACAAATGGCACCTAAAAAACGACCAAATACTGATTCTTGGATGGATGGAACCCATGACATCAGAATATAAATGATCAGCGCCCAAGAATAAATCTCCAATAGCTGAAGAACAATTTGCTCAAATAGCATCATATACGGCTACCACCTCTTCACATTTTGCTCTTGCTCTGCCATAAGCGTTGAAATCGTTCCTGATACGTCTACATTATCAGGCGTGCAGAGAAAAATATTCTCACCCACTTTTTGAATATCTCCACCTAGGGCATACACCGTTCCGCTTAAAAAGTCTACAATACGAACGGCTTGATCACGCGCAACGCGATGTAGGTTCACAACGACTACCTTTTTCGCTTTTAGGTGATCTGTAATTTCCTGTGCCTCAGAATAGGCACGCGGCTCTGTTAAAATCATCTTTGTTGGATGCTTTTGAACACTTTGCAAGCTGATGACATTTTGTTGTTTGCTTTGGCTCTGCTGTGCAGGAAGCTGTTGCTGTGGCACAGGATGCTGCGCCTCACGCTGTACTTCTCTTTGTGCAGGCTGTCTTTCTTGCTCTACTTCCTCATACTCTGTTTCATCATCGAGCGCAAAAAAGCTTTGAAATCTTCTTTTAATACTCATAACATGCACCTCCTAAATTTCATTACCAACTAATGTGGTTCCTAAACGAATGTACGTCGCGCCTTCTTCAACGGCAATTTCGTAATCGTTTGACATCCCCATAGAAAGCTCAGTACATGGTGCGTACGCTAGCTGAAGAGCTTGTACATCCTTTTGAAGCTGTTTTAATGTATGAAAGCAATGACGCAGCAGTGCTTGATCATCAGTATGTGGAGCCATCGTCATTAAGCCTACGATCTGGATATGTGAAAAGTCGTGAAGCGATTCAATAAACGGAATGACCTCATCTACGGACAGTCCATGCTTTGACTGCTCTTCTGCTACATTCACCTGAATGAAGCATTTGACGGTGTCGCTCGCCCGTTTTTGAACTTCCTCTGCAAGGGACAAGCGATCGAGTGAATGAAGATAGTCTATATCATGAATAACGCTCTTCACTTTTCGCGTTTGTAAGCTGCCAATAAAGTGCCAATTTACAGGATCTGTGATCACTTCCTGCTTCGCATGCAAGCCTTGATCACGGTTTTCACCAAGATGTTGAACGCCTGCTTCAATTGCTTCTTTCGCACGTTCGACAGATACATATTTTGTAACAGCGATAATATTAACCTCATTTGGGTTTCTGCCAGCTCGCTTACACGCTTCAGCAATGTTTTGTTTAATTTGTTCTAAATTATGCAATACGGTCAATATGTACTTAAACCTCCTTGTATCCAATAAAGCTAAGCATACGCCCTGTTTTTCCACGATCACGTCGATGTGAGAAAAACAGATCTTCTTCACATGATGTGCAACGGGACGTAGAGCGAATGTTTGCCGTTTTTACACCGGCTTTCTCGAGTAGAAAAGCGTTCAAAGCCTGTAAGTTAAGAGCATACTGCCCCTTGCTTACCTCTTGATAAACGTCTACTTTATTATTCCCAATTGCTTCATCCACAAACTTAATGACATAATCATCCACATGATAGCAGCAAGCTCCGATAGAAGGTCCAATAACAGCCCGTATGTTCTCAACCGCAACGCCTTCATTCTTCACCCAAGCGTTCACCATTTCGCCCGCAATATTTTTCACGGTGCCTTTCCAGCCTGCGTGAGCTAACCCAATAAGTCCACGAGTTGGTTCATAGAAATAAAGAGGCACACAATCTGCAAAACAGAGTGCTAATAATAGATTCGATTGATCTGTGTAAATAGCGTCGGTTTGAGGCATACCTTTTTCGTAATCGGCCATTCCTTTGCCTGCATCTTCTGATGATACTTTCATTACGTTGTTGTTATGAACCTGCTCAGCAAATGTCCATTGTTCTAAAGGTACGTCAACGGCTTCCGCTAAAATACGACGATTTTGAAGCACGTCTTCTTTTTTATCGTCTACATGTAGACCTAAGTTAAGGCTCTCAAACTCGTTTTGGCTCACGCCGCCATTTTTCGTTGAAAACCCCACAATTAGGTTTGAATCATGTTGATTCCATTCAGGTACAGCGAGAAAAGAATCATGATGTGATGGTTGAAACGGTTCTTTATGCATACAAGATACACGTTCCTTTCTATAATCTACTATATCTCCCTCCATTGTACCATACAAGAAAAAACGATTGACAATAGAAAATTATTTGTTTTCGTCTTCTTCGGTTTGTTTGTGACGAACTAAGATCACATCTTCTCCAATCTTTACAATATTTCGCCACGGAATGACAATATCCTCGTCCTTTCCAAAGAAACCTAACATTCGAGAGGAATGGTTGATAATGACCGACTCGATTTTCCCCGTTCCCAAATTAATATCGATATCTCCTACATTTCCTAATTTCTTTCCGTTTGCTACATTCACAACGTCCTTCATTTGAAAATCCGAAATCTTAATCATAGTAACGCTCCTCCTTTTTAAACGACCACTCGCTCATTCAGAGACTTCTTCTCTTCTTGAAGCACTCGCTACTTTATGCATTTATACTATGTATATTAAGACTGCGGCTTGTTCATGTATGTTTTGTCAAAGTTAAAGACCGAGCTTTCGCCCGGCCTTTAGCTTTGAATATTTTTATTCATTTGTTTGATAGCTGCCTTCTCAAGCCTTGATACCTGAGCCTGTGAAATTCCAATTTCATCTGCTACTTCCATCTGTGTTTTGCCTTGGAAGAAGCGCTTTCTCAGGATCAGCTTTTCGCGTTCATTAAGTCTTCGCATACCTTCTTTTAGCGCGATCTCTTCGATCCAATGCGAGTCCCGATTTCGCTCATCGCTCAGCTGATCCATCACATAAATCGGATCTCCGCCGTCATTGTAAATCGGTTCGAATAATGATACTGGATCTTGAATGGCATCAAGAGCAAAGACAATCTCTTCATGTGGTACATCTAGTACTTTTGAAATATCTTCTGCTGTTGGTTCTTTGGAGGTTTCACTCATGAGACGTTCTCTTACTTGCAGCGCTTTATAAGCGATATCTCGAAGTGAACGCGACACACGAATTGGGTTGTTATCACGTAGATAACGACGAATTTCTCCAATGATCATAGGAACAGCATAGGTTGAGAACTTCACGTTTTGACCGAGATCAAAATTATCAATTGATTTCATAAGCCCAATGCAGCCTACCTGAAAGAGATCATCCACAAACTCTCCTCGGTTGTTAAATCGCTGAATTACACTTAAGACTAAACGCAAATTCCCGTTAACTAACTTTTCCCGTGCTGTAATGTCACCACTCTGCATTTGCTGAAACAGCTTACGCATTTCCTCATTTTTCAGTACAGGAAGTTTTGAAGTATCTACACCGCAGATTTCTACTTTGTTCCTTGACAACTTTTTCCCTCCTAACAGGAGATGAGATGATGTACAAAACTCATTATCTCCTTCGAAGGAAAAAATATGCATTTGATAATTCCGACTATTGTCACACCATTTTATTAAACTCTTTTCGGAGTCGTTTAATAATTCGTTTTTCCAGGCGAGAGATATAAGACTGCGAAATCCCTAGCATATCTGCTACATCTTTTTGCGTTTTTTCTTCGCCACCTTGCAATCCGAAGCGCAGCTCCATAATTTGCTTTTCCCGGTCGTTGAGCTGATGCAACGCCTTTAATAGCAATTTACGATCCACGTTTGCTTCTAAGTCTTTTGTAATGATATCTTCTTCAGTTCCTAATACATCAGAAAGCAGCAGTTCATTTCCATCCCAATCGATGTTAAGAGGCTCATCAAATGATACTTCAGAGCGGATTTTGTTGTTCCGGCGCAAATACATCAGAATTTCATTTTCAATACACCGCGAGGCATATGTAGCAAGCTTAATTTTCTTTTCAGGATTAAACGTATTAACGGCTTTGATGAGTCCAATGGTTCCGATGCTAATTAAATCTTCAATATTGATCCCCGTGTTTTCAAACTTCCGTGCAATGTATACAACGAGTCGTAAATTACGCTCAATTAACAAGGAGCGAGCTGCCTCATCTCCAGATGGGAGGCGATTTAATAGCACTTCTTCTTCTTCTTTGCTTAGAGGAGGCGGCAGCGCTTCACTTCCACCAATGTAATATACTTCATCCGATTTAAACCCTAACTTCATTAATAATTTGTACCACCATAATTGCAGGCGAATTCTAAGAGCAGCCATGTTCGATCTCCCTTCTAATTTTGAAATGTCGTGCGTATGATAATAGTGGGTTTCATAAGAGCGCCCATCATTGGCGTTCGTTTCTAAGAAGCAGAGGAAATTTTTCCACTTACGAGCAGTTTAGGATGAACCACACATTGATACAAATTCTCGGGTGAAAGCTGAGTATGACTAATTCCAATTAAGCACTGCTTTGCTACGATGCGCTCCCCTTGCTGAATAATTGTCACGTAGTCCGGTTTAACCGCCATTAAAAACTGGCCTGATTGTCCAACGCTTCGATATGGCACGAGGCGAATACGGTTATACCATTCTGGTTCAATTGAAAAATTAAAGTCTTTTAAATTGGCACTGCTTTCGATGATAGAAGCAGGAAGTAAATCTGTTAGTTGATCTGCCTGGACAATCATAACAGGTGTTTTTGTGAGTGGATCGTAAAGCTGGTTCCCACTATCCAACAAACCATCTACTGTTAGCGGCGTGTCATTCATCATGATTTCTACCTGAACAAGCTGATCGAACGTGATGGTTTTCATATTGACATCTTCAATACGCTTTTTCGAAAAGTAAAAAAGAAGCGGACTTCCTAGTAATACTAATAACCAGCTAACTGGGTCTCCGTAGGCATTTGAAGACGTGAAAACCTCACCTCCGGATGAAATAAACATATCCGTAAACAAAAAGTGCATTCCCATTAATCCACCACCAACCACAAATGTTGCAAAATAAAACGTTAGTAAGTTCTCTAGTAAATACCGCAAGCGTTTATATCCAAAGGCGGTCAAAATCATCACAACAGATGTCGCAATTTTAGTGGCAGGGTGTAGCATAATTTGGGACAAGGGCGTAAACATAAAAATGACGATGAGCGAACCGAACAATCCCCCGATCATCATCCTCCACCATTTAAACCTTCGTTTTAAAATGATGGCACAAAGCACTAGAAGCATCGTATCAAGTCCAAAATTCAGTAACCAAATCACATCTAAATAGACAGACAACCGGCTTCGACTCCCCTATCATTTTTATTTTTTCTGTTAAAAAATAGTATATAGTACATCCTATTAGGAAGTCTGTCAGTTCATGCTGATAATTTTCAAGAAGTTTTGAAGAATAAGCGCTTTTCTTGTCACTTTCTGTTTTCACTAAAAAAAGCACAAAAAAAAGCGATGGGCTTGGCCCATCGCTTTTTGTCTTTCTTATCGTCTACGATTACGGTTACGTAAGAACGTTGGAATGTCTAACGCTTCCTCTTGTTGTGCTGGACGATTATAGTCCGTTTGTGGCTGTACAGGCTCTTCACGCTTTGTTTCACGCTTTGGTTGAGCTGAAGAAGGAGCTGCTGGCTTAGAAGCGCCTAGTCCTGGACGTGCACCTGGTTTTACTTGAGCAAGATCTTGCTCTGTAAATCCTGTTGCAATCACTGTCACAACAATTTCATCTTTTAGATTTTCGTTAATAACCGAACCGAAAATCATGTTTACTTCTTGATCAGAAGCAGATGCTACGATGTCTGCTGCTTCTTGAACTTCATACAGGCTTAAGTTTGTTCCGCCCGTAATGTTCATTAACACACCTTGAGCACCATCGATAGACGTTTCAAGAAGTGGACTTGAAATGGCTTTTTTCGCTGCTTCTGCTGCACGATTTTCCCCTGTCGCAATCCCGATTCCCATTAACGCAGAACCTTTGTTTGACATAATTGTTTTAACATCGGCAAAATCAAGGTTAATTAACCCTGGTACAGCGATTAAGTCAGAGATACCTTGTACACCTTGACGAAGTACGTTATCCGCTTCACGGAACGCTTCAAGCATTGGTGTATTTTTATCCACAATCTCTAATAGACGATCATTTGGAATGACGATTAGCGTATCAACCGCTTCTTTCATTGCCGAGATTCCGCCTGCAGCTTGTGTTGCACGTTTGCGACCTTCAAATGTGAATGGACGTGTGACAACACCTACTGTTAATGCCCCTAATTCACGGGCAATTTGAGCGATTACAGGAGCTGCTCCAGTACCCGTACCGCCTCCCATACCAGCCGTTACGAATACCATATCTGCACCTTTTAGTGCTTCTTGGATTTGCTCTTTGCTTTCTTCTGCTGCTTTTTTCCCAACTTCAGGGTTTGCTCCGGCACCTAAACCTCTTGTTAATTTCGCACCAATTTGCATTTTAATTTCTGCTTTTGATAGATTTAAAGCTTGCGCGTCTGTGTTGACTGCAATAAATTCTACCCCTTGCACACCATGTTCAATCATTCGGTTTACGGCATTGTTACCGCCGCCGCCGACTCCAATTACTTTAATCGTTGCTAACTGATCTACACTTGTATCAAACTCCAACATTGTAGCTCCTCCTAATTCCTTAAAGTTGCTCTGATCTAATCAAAAAAGTATCCGAAGATTTTTTTCATCTTCTTAGAGAAATTTTCATCATTTTTCGGCTTTTGTTTTTGAGTTGGTGCAGGCTGCTGTGGCTCAAACGATTGTTGAGGCTGCTGATGCTGCACCGGTACTTTTTCTACTACTGTGTTTTCAACGGGAGCTCCGATGTTACGTCCTTGAATCTTCGCATTTTTGTATGCAAACTTAATCAAGCCAACTCCTGTTGTATAATTTGGTTCACGCACACCAATGTAATCCGGGACTGCGATACGCACGTTGTTTTTGAAAACAACCTGTGATAATTCTAAAATCCCCGGCATGGATACCATTCCACCTGTGAGTACATAACCTCCTGGAAGATCTGAATATCCTAAACGTTGGAGCTCGTGTGAAACCATCTCTAAAATCTCTTCTAATCTAGCTTCTATAATATCAGAGATTTCGAGTTGACTAAACTGCTGATGCTGATCACTCCCAATAATGGGAACACTAAACACTTCTTCTTCTGACGCATGATCATAAAAAGCATGTCCGTGCTTAATTTTAATTTTTTCAGCATCTTCTGTTGTGGTGCGAAGACCAATGGATAAATCCTTCGTAATGCTTTCTCCACCGATTGGTAAAACAGTCGTGCCAACTAAATAGCCTTGGTCGTATACTGCGATGGTAGTTGAACCGCCCCCAACATCAACAAGGGCTACACCAAGATTTTTTTCATCCGTTGACAGCGCAATTGATCCTGCGGCCAAAGGCTGTAAACAAATATCAGTGATTTCTAACCCAGCTCGTTCTACACAGCGCAATAAGTTATGTAATACGGTTTTAGATCCTGTAATGATGGTTCCTTCCATCTCAAGCCTAACCCCTAACATACCTCGTGGATCCGTAATGCCTTCTAACCCATCAACAATAAATTGTTGTGGAATTACATCAATAATTTCTCGGTCTGGAGGAATTGACATGACTTGAGCAGCATCAATTACTCGCTGTACGTCTTCATTGGCAATTTCACGGTTGTCGCTTGAAACAGCTACTACCCCGTGGCAATGCTGAAGTTGCACATGATTGCCACCTACTCCAACCACGACACGATTAATTTGAATTCCTACCATTCTTTCTGCCTGCTCGACTGCTTTTTTTATCGATTGAACAGTTTCATCTATATCAACGATAGAGCCCTTTTTTAGCCCTTGTGACTTCACATTACCTACACCAATGATATTTAATGAATCATTAGTCATTTCACCAATGATTACTTTTACACTGGATGTACCGATGTCTAGACTAACAAAAATTTCATTGCTGTTCATTCTTTGGCACCTCCTTTAACGGCTTTCCTTGTCTATTTTAATTTGATAGAAGAACAACAATTATCTATAATTGCCTACTATTTCATGTATCATTGAAAATATTCAACAAATAACGCGTTATTCCCTTTTGGAATTTTACTTTTTTTCAATTTTTTGTCTGGAATCCGACCATTTGGTCAACAAAATGCGCCGAATGACGGCGATATTCTGAAACAGACGAACGCCGAATGCAAAAACGGCTACTAAATACAAGTCTACACCAATATGTACGCCGAGAAAAGCTAAACTTGCTGCCAGTATTATGTTGAAAAAGAAACCAGATACAAATACTTTTTCGTCGTAAATATTTTGTAAATGCGCTCGAATTCCTCCAAACAACGTGTCAAGTGCAGCTAACACGGAAATGGACAAATAATTCGTGTATTCTACCGGTATTCGTAGCTCCGAGAGTAGACCTAGTACAATGCCCACCACCAAACCCAATAAAGGCAACCACATTGCTTCTCTTCTCCTTCCTACTCTGCTTCGTCAATCGCAAGCCCCTTAAGAGGCATTTCCTGATCATACGCAGGAACTGTAAGCTGGCGATGTGGATTTGAAACGTCCAAACTCAAATCTTCAATCGCAAACTCATCGGCGATATTAGAAGCTTTCAACCGGTTGTACATTTTTTCGGGATCTTTTGTCAACACCGTCACTTGAAAAGGTGCATCACCAAGCCAATAATTATTCACCTTCGTGCGCCCATTGATATCTCGAATCACAGTGGTTGCCACAATTCGCTGATCACCGATCGCAATTTCATCCGCATCATATGAATTCAAATCGTTCACTAAATGTTTCAACAGCTGCGGCGAAACATCTTTTATTTCTTTTCCAAGCAGCTCTTCACCGAAAAGAGGCGCAATTGTGAGCTTAAGGCCCACGCCCGTTGCAGGAGTCGCTCCCGCCTCTTTTTTTAGCTCCATCAGCGTTTTGTTTAGCGCTTCTTTTTTAGATAACGTTTTGTTCGTTCGATAATTTTCTAGCTGTCCATCTAATGCACGAATTTCCTTTAAAATATCCGCTTGGGTTTTCTGCTCTTTCGTTAAATCCGCACGAAGCTCCCACATGTCACGCGTATCACGTACTTTCGGATGTTGCGTTGTTTGAAATTGCACGGCTACCATAAAACCAATGACGAGCGCGATAATCGTGAAATGACTCTTCTGCTTCTGATTCAACCTTAAGCTCCTTTCCCTCCGCGGCTTTAAAATAAACATCTTTTACAAAAAATGTTTACTTGGAAAATGTTTGTTGTTCACGTGCATTAATGAGCGGCGCCATAACAATTTCGCTCTTCTTGGTCATTTTGACCACAATGTTATCTTTTACCAATTGATCTTTTACTCCACCCGCTAAATTTAGCGCAGTATCTAGCACATCCGGATCACCGGTTGCTGAAATGACGAAGGGGGCAGGAAATTGATTTCCGTCTACTGTAATAACAGGCCCATTACACATGATATACGAGTTTTTCGAAATACGCTGTCCATTGATCTCAATTGCTGAAGCACCTGATACAAGAAGCTCATTAATCACCTTAAAAACATGTCCTTCATGCACGATGTAATGATTGGCGTTTTCCTCAGACGGAATGTAAGAGGCGTCAGAGAGCGTCACTTCTAGCCCCTTCCCCTTCACCCCTACTTTTCCTGTGTACATGCGATACTTTTTCACATCGTCTACAATCTTTGCTAAATCCTGTTCTTTTTTAGCTAGTCCTTCTTCAGTTTTACGTACCTTTTCTTGTTTTGCAAATAATTCACGCTGCAGCTTACGATTTCGTTCTTCTTGATCAATCAACATTTGGCGGTATCGGTACTCTTGTTTCCATTGCTGATCCGAACCACCGCCTTTCGTTTCATTTTTCGTAAATTGATAGGAATATGAAATCATAAACCCAAGTACGAGGAGGATAAGAGATAAAACGACATTTTTACCCTTGCGTTTCACTCTCTTCATCTCCCTCCTTTTCTTTCGGTTTTGTGTATGGCTCAAAATAAGGTGACACTTCTAAATGAATGATGCCTTTTGCATTTGGATAATCTTTCTCCATGTAATTCAAAATAGTCGGGTAGTCCAACATCTTTTTTGAAAAATCGCGAAGACTCGCACTCACCTCGTGTCCATCGTTCATATACAGCGTGATGTGAAGTGAATCAGAACGTTCAGGCGTATAGTAAATTTCTGCAATAGCTTTCGTAATCGTATCGGGTAATTTGTTTAAGGATTGAACCATCTCCTGAATCACATCGGGCTTCTTCCAGTCCACTAGAAGCGGCGCGTTCGAAAGATTTGGCTTTCCTTTTACGGCTTTTAACACTTTGCCGTTTTCATTGATCGGCAAATATTTCCCCTTTGCAAGCACGTACGCAATTCGTTTGTATTCTGTCACGTTCAGTACAACCTTATTCGGAAGACTTTTATGTATCGTTACACTTTTGATTTCCGGATTGGACTTAATTCGATCCGCAACTTCACCCTTTGGGATTTTCCAGTAGCTTGTCTCTTTTGTAAGTTTACTTAGCTTGAGAATGGTTTGATCTGATACATATTGATTTCCCTTCACTTCAACAGAAGCGACGTTGCTTAGCGACGATTGCGTATACACGATAAACAAAATTAGCAGAAAAAAGATCGATAAATAAAAAATTAGTCGTCGGTTCGCTTTTTGTTTCCGCTGCTCTTTTAGCTTTGGTACTCGATCTTCGAGATGAACTACTTTTTCATTTTCCATATTATTTCACCTTTTATTTATAGAAGATGAAGGGCGCTCAGCAAACTTTTTCTTCTCGTAAGAGCAGCCCTTTCTTCTGTATATTCATACTGCAAGTACCCACATTATAGCATAATATAGAACGGATTTTACTAGCCTGCGCTAGAACTTACAGACGTTTTTTGGAAAATAAGGATAGGAAGACGAAAAGCATGTTCATTTACTGAATAATTTCAACTTCAGTATGCATCTCAACATCGAACTTTTCTTTAATTACTGCTTTAATATGTGCAATCAGATTTAACACATCTTCCGCTTTCGCATTACCCGTATTCACGATAAAGTTTGCGTGCTGTTCGCTCACTTTCGCTCCTCCGATTTCATGACCTTTCAGACCCGCTTGCTCAATTAAATTTCCTGCATATTGAGGAAGTGGGTTACGGAAAATACTGCCTGCACATGGACGATCCCACGGCTGCGTTTCACGGCGATAATCTTTGTTTTTTTGCATCACTGCTACAATCGCTTCTTTTTCACCTTTTGTCATGGAAAGAACGGTTTCCACACATACACCAGGACGTTCGGTTTGAAGAATTGAGTGGCGATATGAAAATTCCATCTCATCTTTTGTCAACCACTGCATTGTACCGTCTTCAAAAAGAATGTGCGCTTTTTCCACGATTGCTGCCATGTCCGACCCGTGCGCACCAGCATTCATGTAAACAGCTCCTCCGATAGAGCCAGGTATGCCACTTGCAAATTCTAGACCGGATAGTCCTTGCTTGCTTAGCATCATTGAAAGCTTAACAACGGAGCAACCTCCGCCTACTTTCACCATATTGTCTTCGATCTCAACATCATCTAGACCATTTCCAAGTTTTACGACCACACCAGAAATGCCTTTATCTGATACAAGTAAATTCGAACCGCGACCAATCGCACGCCATTTTACTCCGTGTTTTTTAATAATATTCATGGTCGTTTTTAAATGTTCAATATTGCTTGGCTCAACAAATAGCTCAGCAGGCCCCCCAATTTTCATTGTGGTATGTTTGGATAAAGGTTCTTGCTCGATCACCTTTCCTACATTCGCTTCCATTAACTCTGCTACTACTTTTTTCATGACAACCTCCTAGACCTCTCTGCGTATCTCGTTGTTTTTGTTTCTCTATTTTATGAACTTCATTGTTATTTAGGTACACACCCGCTAAACTAATTCTACGATGACAAAAGAACGTTACAATAACATTCGAAGCAGTCCTAGCCTTTATGACCTAACTTTTACACTTTATCATATGGTTGGCCATTTGCAACGAGCTTTTTACATTTTTTTACTTGGTTCTTTTTTCTCTTTTATTAGAATGTATGAAAACTGTTCAAAGCATATCATAAAATCACTGAAAAGAGGATAATAAGAACGTTACAATTTGTCTACATTTGTGAGAAAAACATTACTATTTTTCATCAAAAAGACACCGCCACTTTTTTTCCCTCCAGCAAGCTGCCAAAAGTCGTAAAAAGGACGATGTCAACGACCTAATACGGCCTCAACAATATTGTATTATACATTGATTCTTCTTTAATAGCGAGAATATCTACTAACATTCAAAATAACTCCAACACCTGCCAGCATAAGCGTTAGCGACGAACCGCCGTAGCTTAAAAACGGAAGGGTGATTCCTGTTACTGGCATGAGTCCGGTTACTACTCCAATGTTGATCATGACTTGAATCGCAATCATAGCCGTAATCCCAATCGCAATGAAGCTTCCGTACATATCAGGAGCCCCTAATGCAATTCTCACGCCTCTCCATAACAGCAGGGAAAACAAAAGCAAAATGAGCGTTCCACCTATAAATCCTAGCTCTTCTGACAAAATAGCAAAAATGAAATCGGTCTGTGGTTCAGGCAAGTAAAAGAACTTTTGTCGACTTTGTCCCAGTCCTAGTCCTAATAGACCCCCTGGTCCAATTGCGTAAAGAGATTGAATAATTTGAAAGCCACTTCCTAACGGGTCTTCCCATGGATCTAAAAAGGACGTAATTCGTTTGATTCGATACGGAGCCGAGAGAATAAGACCGATAAAACCCGCAAGTCCAAGAAATCCTAATCCAGCAAAATGGCTCACCCTTGCTCCTGATACAAAAATCATCGTGATACATGTACCGACTAGAACCGTTCCTGTTCCCAAATCAGGCTGAAGCATAATGATCCCAAACGCTAAAAACACAAGTGCTAGTGACGGCATGAGTCCTTTTTTGAATGACGTAATGTTCTTTTGATTTTCTGACAAAAACTTGGCTAAGAACACAATCATGGCAAATTTCATAAACTCGGATGGCTGAATAGAGAACGCTCCAACGCCAATCCAACTCTGAGACCCATTTCGCACCATTCCTACTCCTGGTACAAGTACGAGCGCCAATAAAACAAAGCAGACGATAATGATGGTCTTTGCATGCTTGCGCCACACCCAATAATCGATGTTCATGATGACAAACATTGCACATACACCGAGACCTGCAAATAGCAACTGCCTTTTGGCAAAGAAAAAGGAGTCATGAAACTTGTATGTAGCCCAGATGGCACTAGCACTATAAACCATAATGAGTCCTATTGATAGAAGAGACAACGTGATGATAACAAGAAAAAAATCTGGTGTAGAACGTTTTGTAGACAAAAGCAAACACCTCTAACATTTGAAATTAGGGCGTTTAAAAAAAGATAGATAAAGGCCTAGCGCCTCCATCTATCTCGTGATGTATTCCTTAGACAAGCCCTTACTTCAGTCTATGCACCGAATCAATAAACATGTCTCCACGCTCTTCAAAAGTTTTGAATTGATCCCAGCTTGCACAGGCAGGTGAAAGCAAGATGACGTCACCCGCGTCTGAAAGTTGATAGGCTTCAGGAACCGCCTTTTCCACATTATCGACACGTTTGATTGTTTGTATTCCTGCTTCCTTTGCAACACGCTCAATTTTTTCAGCCGTTTGACCAAATGTAATGATGGCTTTCACGTTTTTTAAATAAGGCTTCAGCTCATCAAACTCATTCCCTCGGTCAAGTCCACCCGCTAAAAGAATTACAGGCTGTTCAAATGCCGTAACAGCTGCTTTCGTTGCTAAAATATTGGTTGCCTTTGAATCGTTATAAAATTTTCGGTCCTGAACAGTCGCCACGTACTGAACACGATGCTTCACGCCTGTGAAGGTTGTTAATACTTTTTTCACTGCTTCTGTAGAAGCGCCGTGAAGCTTCGCCGCTGCGACCGCTGCTAAAATGTTTTCAAGATTGTGCTTACCTGGAAGAACAATCTCATTTACAGACATAATCTCTTCCTGCTGAAAGAACATGCTTCCATCTTTAATATATGCTCCTGACTCGACTACCTTTGAAGTAGAGAACGGTACAATCGTTGCACGTACGTTTTCAGCAAGTGACATCACCGTCTCATCATCTGCATTTATTACCGCATAATCAGAAGGCGTTTGGTTTGCGAAAATGTTTGCTTTGGCATGTGCATACTCTTCACGCGTACCGTGGTAATCGAGATGCGCATCAAATAAATTTAAAAACACGGAAACGGCCGGTTTAAATGTTTTCGTACCCATTAACTGAAACGAAGATAATTCCATCACAATCACATTCTCGTTTGTTGCAAGCTCCGCAACTTCTGAAGCGACCGTACCGATGTTTCCCGCGATCAATGGCTTCTTGTTGCTTTCTTCTAAGATTTTGTGAATCAACGTTGTTGTCGTTGTTTTTCCGTTGCTTCCTGTAATACCAATTAGCGGTGCTTCACTAATTTGATAGGAAAGCTCTACTTCTGTAATAATGGAAATATTTCGTTTTAATGCTTCTGCAAGTAATGGGTTGCTGTAGGGAATGCCAGGATTTTTAACAATGACCTCTACACCGTCTAAAAGTTCTAGAGGGTGATGGCCACATACAACCGTTAATCCTGCTTCCTGTAGCTTTTGAGCCGCTTCATTTTCTTCAAAAGGCTTCTGATCGTTTACTGTAACGTTCGCTCCTAAAATGTTTAAAAGCTTTGCCGCAGCCATTCCGCTTTTCGCCAATCCTAATACAAGTACATTTTTTTCTTTGTAATCAGTAATTGTTTTCACTTAAATCCACACCTCAATATAGATTCCTAACATTGCACACAGTAATCCGATTGCCCAAAATGTCATTACAACACGCCATTCTGTCCACCCTACTAATTCATAGTGGTGATGCAGCGGGCTCATCTTAAAAATACGCTTTCCTGTTGTTTTAAATGACGCAACCTGCAAAATAACTGACAATGTCTCAATAACAAATATACCACCAATTACAATTAATAAAATCTCTAATTTCATTAAAATCGCAACCGTTGCGATTGCTCCACCTAGTGCTAACGAGCCTGTGTCTCCCATAAATACTTTCGCAGGATAGGCATTGAAGACAAGAAATCCTAGCACTGCCCCAACAACTGCGACACAGAAAATTGCTACATCAAATTGACCTGTATTCCATGCTAAAACGGCAAAAGCACCAAAAGCAATGGCAGACGTTCCGGAAACAAGTCCGTCTAATCCGTCTGTTAAGTTCACCGCATTTGAGAAACCAACAAGCCAGAAAATAATGAACACAACATAGAACCAGCCTAAATCAACAGAAAACTCTGTTCCAGGAATGGATACAACCGTTGATAAATCAAATTGCTTCGCAACAAGATAGAAAATAATCGCAATTAATACTTGCCCAATAAACTTTTGTTTGGACGTTAATCCTAAATTTCGTTTCAGTACGACTTTGATAAAATCATCTAAAAATCCAAGTAGACCATAACCAAATGTGACGAACAATAATAGATACGTATCAACTGTCGGCTCAAGGTACTTATTCGTCATAATGAGTGTTGTAACGACAATCGCGAGAATAATCATGATTCCGCCCATCGTTGGCGTACCTGATTTTTTCTGATGAGACTTCGGTCCTTCTTCACGAATGCTTTGACCAAATTTCAATCGACGTAAGAAGGGAATAAAGAACGGAGATAGAATCACTGTGATTAAAAAGGCTACAGCGATGGTAAATAAAATCACGTGTTCTAGCATTGTACTCCCTCCTCTTTCGTCTCTGTTTTAACAACTGCGTGTTTCATATACCACTGTGAGTCCATTATTTTTGACGCTCCTTAATACTTTGACGGGCTACTTCTCGATCATCAAAATCAAGTACCTCATCACCAATTATTTGATATGTTTCATGACCTTTACCTGCGATCACGATCACATCGCCTTTTTCTGCTTTGTTTACTGCATATTGAATTGCTTCTTTACGATCCGAAATGGTTACGTAATTCGTTGATGTGATTCCAGCTGCCATTTCTTTTAAGATCTCATTCGGATCTTCGCTTCGTGGATTATCCGATGTAAGAATCGCCTCTGTGCTGTACGTTGCGGCAATGTTTGCCATAAGAGGTCGTTTCGTACGATCACGATCTCCCCCGCATCCAACAATCATGTACACATTATTTTGTGCGAACTGCTGCACCGTCTTTCCGACATTCTCAAGGCTATCTGGTGTGTGAGCATAATCGACCACTACGCTGAAATCTTGGTTTTCATCCACTACTTCAAAACGCCCCGGAACGCCCTCCGTTTGCTCAATTACTGACACAATGGTTTGAAGCGGTACATTAGAGACGAGACAAGCTGCCGTTGCGGCAAGAACATTGTACACGCTGAACTTTCCGATCAGCTTCATTTGTACGTTTACCGTATCAAATGGCGTGACTAGTTCAAACGTTGTTCCTGCATTTGTCATTTGAATATTTTTTGCACGAACATCGCTTTCGTGATCAATTCCATATGTAACAACCGTCGCTGCAGTGTTTCTCGTATATTCTTCAGAAGCTTTGTCATCTGCATTTAGGACGGCAAACTTTGGCTTCTTATGATTATAAGTATTGCCTAGTTGAGCAAACAGCAATCCTTTTGCACGGCGATAATCGTCCATTGTTTTATGATAATCCAAATGATCTTGCGTTAAGTTTGTAAACACCGCTACATCAAAATCACATCCGTGGACGCGTCCAAGATCTAGCGCATGTGACGATACTTCCATCGCAGCTACTTCTACATTCTCTTGGACCATTTGATGAAACGTTTGCTGAAGGGTAACGGATTCAGGCGTCGTGTTTTTCACTTCGTATGACTGATCGCCAATACGAATTTCAATTGTACCGATTAAGCCCGTTTTTTGTTCATTTGCTTGAAAAATCTTTTCCATTAGATGTGTAGTGGACGTTTTCCCGTTTGTCCCCGTAACACCAATAAGGTGAAGCTTTTGCGTTGGTTGCTCGTAAAAGCCGTCTGCTAGAACCGCCATCGCACGCTTTGAATTTTTAACGATGATGACTGGAACGGATACATCTACGGGTCTTTCCGCAATAATCGCTGCCGCTCCACTTTCTACTGCAAGCGTGGCAAAATCATGTCCATCTACCGTATATCCTTTCACACATACAAATAAGGAACCTTTTTTCACTTGGCGATGGTCCATCTCGATCGAGGTAATTTCAGCATTCTCTGTTGGTTTTATTGTAAAGTCGTGTAGGTAAGCTAAAAGTGATTGTAACTCCATCTTATCATTTCCTCTCTTCTGTTAGCGATTAGCCATCTTCCATTTTACAGAAAAAGAAGCCCAGGGGAAATACCCCCAAGGCTTATATCATTATAATTACTTTTCCCCCATATATATCCTGATTGTCGAACCTTCCTTAACTTTTGTCCTAGCGGCTGGTGCTTGACTTACAACTTTATCACCAGTTCCACTAACATCAAGCTTCAGGTTCACTAACTGCTCTTGCAGATCTTTTTTCGTCATCCCGACTAAATCAGGAGCTTCTAATACAGGGGTATCAAGCCATGTTAATTCTTTTTCTATTTGTTTGCTTCGCGGTTTTACACCGAGCGTACGCAGACTATCTTCCATCATTTTACCGACAATTGGAGCAGCGACGACGCCACCAAACTGAACGGTACCTTTTGGATTGTCAACTGCTAAATAAATAATCAGCTCTGGATGATCAGCAGGGGCAAAGCCGATAAAACTAACAATATAGTTATTTTCTAAATAACGACCGTTTTTCGCCTTTTGCGCCGTCCCTGTTTTCCCACCGACACGGTAGCCATCGACAAACGCACCTTTACCGCTTCCTTTTGCCACTACGCTCTCTAATGCGTACCGAACTTGCTTGGAAGTTGCTTCGGAAATAACCTTTCGTTTGGCTACAGGCGATTGTCTCTTGATGACTTTATTCGTTTTAGGATCAATCCACTCTTTTGCAATGTAAGGCTGATATAGCGTGCCTCCATTCACAGCTGCAGCAACCGCCGCTACTTGTTGAATGGGCGTCACTGCCACACCTTGACCGAAGGCCGTTGTAGCCTGTTCGATCGGGCCGACTTTGTCTTTGTTAAACAGAAGGCCTTTTCCTTCTCCTTGTAAATCAATGCCTGTTTTCTGACCGAAACCAAAGTCGTCAATATATTTAAACAGCTTTTCTTTTCCTAATCGTTCGCCAAGCTCCACAAAACCAGGGTTACATGAATTTTGAACGACTTCTAAAAATGTCTGTGAGCCGTGACCTCCACGTTTCCAACAATGTAAAATGGTTCCGGCTACTTCTGTTGCTCCATCATCATAAAAGTGATCTTTTAATAAATCAACCTTTTTTTCCTGAAGTGCTGCCGCTAGCGTAATAATTTTGAACGTCGAACCCGGCTCATATGCACTCCATACTGGAAGATTTCGATTATAGACTTCCGATGGTACATTTCGGTAATTGTCAGGATCAAACGTCGGTCGACTCGACATCGCCAAAATTTGCCCATTGTTCGGATTCATCGCAATCGCAATAATACCGTCGGGATTATAGGTTGCCTGTGCATTATCTAATTCGCGCTCCACAATCGTTTGAATACGCGAATCAATGGTCAGCTTTAAATCTAATCCATTAACAGGATTAGTATAATCATCTGCAATATCAGGCATTTTCTTCCCCTTTGCATCTGAATAAAGCTGCACGTTTCCTCCCTCACCGCTAAGTTCATCTTCGTAGTAGGATTCAAGACCCATCAGGCCTTGGTTATCAATTCCTGTAAAACCTAGTACGTGAGATAAGTAGCTCCCAAAAGGATAATAGCGTTTTGAATCTTCTCCAATATACACCCCTTTTAAGCCTAATGCACGTACTTCTTCTGCTTTTTTAGGAGATATTTTTCTTCCTTCTGGACTTATACGCTGAATTGACGTTGCTTTTGTAACTTCTTGATACGCTTTTTCCTTCGACATATTTAAGACGGATGCTAATTTTTCTGCTGTTTTAACCGGGTCTTCTACTTGACGAGGCATAACGAAGATTGTTGGCGCACTTTTATTCGTTGCTAGTGCTACCCCGTTCCGGTCTAATATTTTCCCCCGCTCAGGCTCAAACGGAATATTCCGGCTCCACAGCCCCTTCGCTTTTTCCGTTAGCATATCCCCCAAAGCAAATTGAACATATCCAAGTCGAACATCAATAATCGTAAATACTAAAATACCGATAACTAAAACGGTTAATAACCTTTTTCGCACAGTGACTCCTGATACACGCATTGATCAAGAACCCTCCTTCTATTAGGCTCGTTCTCAATATATATGCTTGTACAGGAGTCACTAGAACTGCGTCATAAGTTATGATTCAATCTTCTACGTACCGCCTGATTACTCTTGCGGCTCATCTTGTTTCTTTTCATCCTCTTTTTTCTCTTCTTTTGGCTTGTCTTCACCTGGACGACCAAGTTCTACAATCAAATAATCGTCCTTTTTCACTGGTGATCCTACCTTAAGGTTTTGTGATGTCACATACCCATCTCCAACACGACTTGGCTTTAACTCTAGCATATTTGAAAAGCGTAGTACGTCACGATAAGACCATCCGGTAAGGTTTGGCATTGTTAAATCGCCATTCGTTCGTAAAAATACCTTTTCGCCTTTTATCAGTCGCTCTCCTGAAAGATCTTGGTCCTCTACTTGATTACCTTTACCAACGAGGATCGGTTTTAGGCCCTTGTCTTTCAGATCTTTGACCGCTTCTTCTGCAGGTTCTCCCACGTAACTGTTTACATTTACGCCTATCTCAGCCGGTGGGTCGTTTTGTTCTTTTTTCGTTTCTTCTGGATCAATCTTCAAGTATTGAAGACTATTTTTCATCACTGACTTAAATAGTAGAGCAGACGGAGCTGATCCAGCTTCTTGTGGTGTAAGCTTCGGCTTTTTCACCGCTACATAAACGATCAATTTCGGGTCGTCTTTTGGCGCAAATCCCATAAATGAGAAGATGTTTTTACCATGACCGAACTGATACCCTTTTCCATTGTCCTTTGGAATTTGTGCCGTTCCTGTTTTGCCAGCCACATCATAGCCTGGAATAGCAAAAGTTTGTCCTGTTCCATGCTCAGATGTTACTACTTTCTCAAGCTCATCTAATACCTTTTTCGCCGTATCACCTGTGACAGGCTGTCCAACTTCTGTCGGCTTGTGCTCTTCCACTATTTTATTTGTGGAAGGGTCCACTACTTTTTTAATTAAATACGGCTTCATCATCTTTCCGCCGTTCGCAATAGCTGTTGCTCCTTGAATTTGTTGAATCGGTGAAATAAGAGAGCCTTGACCGAACGCCGTAGTCAGCTGATCGCGTTTGTACTTATACGAAATAATTCCTGACTTTTCCCCCGGTATATCAATGCCCGTCTTTTGATCGAGCCCAAATTTGTGAAGGTAGCTTCGGTAACGATCCGCCCCGAGGCGATCGGCCAGCATAGCAAAAGCCACGTTTGAGGAACGCTGCACGCCCTCATCAAACGTAATCGGTCCCCATCCTGTTCGGTTATGATCGCGAATAGGCGCAGAATTAGGGACATTGTAAACGCCAGATTGATACAATTCTGATCCGTGGAACACTCCTTCTTGAATGGCGGCCGCTAACGTAAAGATCTTCATCGTCGATCCCGGCTCAAATGGCATGAGTGCCTCGTTCGCGTAATTTTGAATGTCTCGTATGTTTGGATCAAAGCTTGGACGGTTTCCCATCCCTAGAATTTCACCTGTTTTCGGGTTTGCGACGACCACAATGGCCTTCTCTGGTTCATACTCTTTCTCCACATTATTAAGCGCATCTTCTACAAACGTCTGAATTTGTTCATCGAGCGTTAAGTAGATATTGTCACCATTTTTAGGGGCTTTAATAGACTCTTTTGGATTAGGAAGCTTGAGCCCATTTTGAGCACTTTCGTATTTTACGTAGCCATCTGATTCAGTCAGCTGCTTATCGAAAATCTCTTCGATCCCCATTTTCCCAATAATCTTTCCTGCTTCATTCTTTTGGGCATATCCAATAATATGTGACGCGAATACGCCGTTTGGATAAAAGCGCTTAGAATCCTGAATAAAGGCAATGCCAGGAAGCTTGAGATTTTCAATCTTCGTTTTGACGCTGTGAGAAATATCCCGTCCTTTTGATCCTAACTCAACTTGGATGCGATCCTTTTTAGATAAACGTTCTTCTAAATCATCTTGATCCATTTTTAAGATAGGTGCTAGCTTCTCAGCTGTTTTTTCCGGGTTTTTCACATAATTCGATTGTTTTTTATCTAAGATCGCTACAACCGTGTAAGCTCCCGTATCTTCTGCAACGGGCTTTCCTTTTCGGTCATAAATCGTTCCACGGTGTCCTTCAATGGTAGCTTGACGCGTATATTTTTTTTGGGCAATAGGCGCAAGCGTTTCTCCCTCAGCTGTCCCTGTTGCTTGTATGTAGAAAAAACGCACGGCTAATATAAAAAAGAGCAAGGCAAATATTAAAATTAATATCGCTGCTCCCGTATTAATATTTTTATTCTTTGGAAACATACCGCTTACTCCTGAACCACTTTCACGTTATTTTCGTTCAAGTCTAGTCCAAGCTCTTTTGCTTTTGCCCAAATACGCTCATACGTGCTTAGTTCTGTTACTTCTTGCTTTAGCTCCTTGTTGACACGAGTCTGGCTATCAACGTTTTTTTCTAACCCCTGAATTTCAGCGTTTACACTATAAAGCGATGCCTGATTTGAAACGATTTCTACTGAGCCCCAAACAGTTGCGGCAGCGAGACCAAGCCAAAGGACCCTCTCACCTAACGTAATGCGACGCTTCTTTTTCTTAAGTGTTTTTGGTGCCTTTTGCGGCTGCTGTGGTTGATATTGTATGTGCTGTTCATTTACTTTATAAGCTACATTTGCCAACCGATTCTCCTCCTTTTAGTCTATTTTTGTTTTGTTTTCACCTTTTCTGCTATACGAAGCTTCGCTGATCGAGCACGCTTGTTATGCTCAATTTCTTCATCCGAAGGCAAAATGGGCTTTCGCGTAACTAATTTTAGCTCAGGCTGAAATTCATCTGGAATAATCGGTAGTCCGGGCGGAAGAGGCGGTAAGCTGCTTGCTTCCTTAAAGGTTACCTTGCAAATACGGTCTTCTAGCGAATGGAACGTAATGACGCTAATACGCCCAGAAGGCTTGGTCATCTCAATTGCTTGTTCAATCGCATCTTTGAATACGCCAAGTTCATCATTTACCGCAATACGAATAGCCTGGAAAATTCGCTTCGCTGGGTGACCTCCTGTTCTTCTTGCTGGAGCAGGGATTCCTTCTTTAATAATTTCTACTAGTTCTAACGTTGTTTCAATTTTTTTCTTTTCACGATATGCCTCAATTTTTCGGGCAATCTGCTTAGAGAACTTTTCTTCCCCGTATTTGAAGAAAATTCCTACTAGCCTTTCATACGGCCATTCATTCACCACATCATACGCTGACAACGACGCGTGTTGATCCATTCTCATATCGAGAGGTGCATCGTGGTGGAAGCTGAAGCCTCTTTCTGGTGTATCGAGCTGCGGAGAAGAAACACCTAAATCGAATAACACTCCGTCAACTTCTGTAATGCCTCTTTCTAATAACTCTTCTTTTAAGAAGCGAAAATTGCTTTTAATTAAAATAACACGGTCCATGTATGGTGCTAGCTTTTGTCTTGCGTTCTCAATGGCAACATCATCTTGATCAAATGCAATGAGCTTACCATTTTCTGATAGTTGCTTGACAATATATTCACTATGACCTGCCCCACCTAGGGTACAGTCTACATAGATTCCGTCTGGATTAATATTCAAACCTTCTGCCGCTTCTTTTAATAAAACTGTTGTATGATTAAACAACGTGACACCTACTTTAAACGTAATAAATTATGTGATCGTGAAGCCAATCTCATTATGTAAAGTTTCCAACTTCTCGCATAAATATGGCTTTTTATATTATATATCAAAATCCAACATAATTTCAGCTTTTTCTACATAGAAAACGTAGATTTTTGTCAGATTTTAATGCTATTAAATAAAATGACATATTTGACATCCCCACATAACATTTTAGCGACTCGTTTACAGCAAAAATTCCAACCATGTACTTTACCCACTTTAAAAAACAAGAAACCTTTTTTGAATTATTTTTTCTTCTGTATTTCCCCTAATTCTTCTAAACAAAATAAAATCCTGCTAAAGAGCAGGATTTTATTATAGACAAACGGCTTTTAATTTGTGATTAAATTCGACGTGAACTTCTAGTAATTGCGCCACAAAGTCCATTCCGTATTGATTTAAATAATACGCTACGTTCCATGTACGCTCCTGTGGACCGCCACTTGGAGTAAGGGCATTCTCAATTAACGTATATTTATTCAAAATTGTTTCATGTTTTTTCAGCTGTTCAGACTCGACAATTTTTTGAGCAATATTTAGCTGATTTTGAATGATATTGCGATTTTTTTCTAATAGTTTTCCGAGGCGTTCATCCTCTTTTAGTACATTCGTTCGCAACAATTGATGCGCGGACTCAATTTCTGTTTTGGCTTGTTCAAAGTAATTCGCATACGGATAAGTCACTTCTTCACTGAGCCATTTTTCACGATACGCCCCTAGTCCGTTTTGAAGCACCTCTGTTAGATCAAGCTGTACATCCTCCAAAGCTTTTTGAACGGAACGCTCCACGATCACGTATGAAAGACGAGGCATCACAGGAGGCATACGGAAACCAAACAGTTCAAAAGCCTGCTTAAGCTCAGCCCAATAAGCTACTTCCCCAGGACCGGCAATAAAAGCTAATGTTGGTAGTACAAACTCTTGCATCAACGGTCTTGTCACAACGTTATTACTAAGAAGATGTGGCTCATGATGCGCAATATGCAACAGCTCTTCTTTTGTTAGCTGCACTTCACCGTTCTTGCCTGCAAATCCTTCTGCCGTACGCTCTAGCAGGATGCGTTCATTTTGATGGGAATAAAAAAGATGGGCCGTTTCCGGTGCAACATCGATCGTTTTTTTATACCCTTCTTCAACCTTGGACTGCTGATCGCCTACTTTCTCTGACAGCTTCATATTTTCCTCAATAAGCTGAACAAAAAAAGGTGATTCAAGCTTTCGAAGTTCTGGTGAAGCTGCGTCCATTAAAATCAGCCCTGTATGAGCAAATAATTGGGCAATCATACGCGCAAAAAATTCTGTATACGTACGAGATGATTGAAGACACGATTGAATAAATGAACGCACTTCTTTTGTATGATTCGTCTCACCCCATACTTTGAAGATGTCATCTACCCACGCTCTGACTAACTCTTGCGTCATCTCCGTATCAGAAACCATTTTCTTCTCTGCAAGCTTTTCTTTAACTGCTTTTTTCACCATGCGGCCATTTTGCTCCACAAATACATGGTTCACCTCAGCAAAGTCATGGTCTTCACCTGCAATCCAGAAAACAGGCAAAACAGGTGAACCTAACGCCTGTTCCTGCTCTTTAGCGAGCTTTAAAATCGAGATAATTTTATGAATGGTATATAGTGGACCCGTTAGTACACCTGCTTGCTGCCCGCCTACTACTACCGTTGTTGATGAATCATTCAGCTTTCGGATGTTGGCAAGCGTTTGTTCTGAAGAACCGACGGATGAATTATACGGAAGCAGATAATCAATTAGCTCCTTACGAGGATAATGCTGCTCCTTAATATCTTGCTGTCGACATCGAAACAAGTCCGTTTGAGCAATGTCATAATGAAAAAAAGAAGAGACATCCTTTTCTCCATTTACGTAATCGGTTGTTAATTTATTCAGTGACGACAAAGCGACGTCAATAGTTTCCATGAAAGAACTTCCTTTCTTATGTCAAATAACACTCATAGAGTTTTAGTCTAAATTCATTATCCATATTGTGTTTCTATTCGTCTAGTGACACGCTTATAATTTTTAAATACGTGCTACAACGCCATAGATAGCAAACGCTGCATACCCTACCGTGAACAATAAAAAGTTCATGCGCCAGAAGCCTTTCCAAATTCGTCTTAACTGAATGTCCTGCTTATATTTCCAATGCAAAAGAAATAGCATGATGGCTGTTAATAAAAGTACTAAACAAATAGCCCATAAGTATGATTTTCCCCAAATAACATATGTAGCATGATAAACAGAACCCATCAGAAAAATCGTGGTCACATCCACCGAAATTCGAAAGGATTTTAAATTATTTTTCGTTACTTTTCGAAAAACAATGTATGACAGTAAAAAAGCTAAAAATGGTACCGTTACAAAAGTAGCGATCACCCCAGCGAAGAAACTTCCCAATTGTATCATCTCACTTTTTCTGTTTTTTTTCTAATCCTTTGATTGAGTTATACAAAAACGTCGCAAGCGGTACATCGACGCGTCGTCTTTCACCTTCACTTATGATATAACCTAATATGCTATCAACCTCAGTTTGACGCTTTGATTCAATGTCTCTGAGCATGGAGGAACGATTAAATGCCGTCTGTTCACAAACGGTTAAGATGGACTCCCAATATTCCTTTCCCTCGTTAATTCCTAATGAGAGCACTACTTCTGCAAAAAGCTGTTCCATGTTTTGACGGAATGGCGCAACAGATGGCAACATTCCATTTTCAACTCTGTACAAAGCGGTTAGCGGATTAATGACCGCATTCACAATAAGCTTTTTAATCATTGTTTTATACCAATCGTGCTCCTCAACGAATGAAAAGCAATCGGTAGAATTCTTTAAGAGTTCCCTATGTATGAAATGATTTTCTTTGTACATACAAAGACGTGTCGTGCCTATTCCTGTATGCTTTACGTGTACGTCTCCTGTTTTCAATGCTCCATGCTCGACTAACCCAAGAAATACATATGTATGAGGAAGGGAATCGATGATCTCCAAATGACTCATTCCATTTTGTAAAAATAACAGCGGAGTAGTCGGGGGAATTTCACGTAAAAAGGGTAAAATTGAAGAAAGGTGATATTGTTTAACCGCAATAACGGCTAAATTACAAGGAGCGATGCCATCAGAAATGACGGCTGCCTTTACACGAATAACGTTTATTTGTTCGCCTTCTTCAAGCTGAATCCCTTTTTCATTAATGGCTCTAGCCTGCTCGTTTGATTTTGTGTACACAGTCACCTCATGATAAGAAGCAAGACGAGCTGCATATAATAAACCAACGGAACCACCGCCAATAATTGCTATTCTGTTCATAAAGCCCTCCTAATGTTCGTCTATTTTCTACTCTTCACTTTATAGTATTTTTACCATTTTTAATAGAGAAAATAAAAAAAGCACAGAAGGTCTGCTGCTTTCTCAGGACCTTCTGTACAATCATACAATGGTTCTTTTTATCAAACAGGATAGACAGGGTGCTTACGTACGCTAAACACCAATTCTTTTGAATCGTAGTGATCAAATCTAGAAATGAGGGCGTCCCTCAAATCATTCGCTTGCACGATATCGTCCACAATCAGTTCAGAAGCAAGCTTGTAAATATCAATATGCTCTTTATATTCCTTTTGCTTTTCCTGCACATATTTAATGCGCTCTTTCGGATCCTCAATGCTGTTAATTTTATTGGAGTAGACCGCATTAACAGCGGCTTCTGGTCCCATAACGGCGATTTGAGCTGTCGGAAGAGCAATGCAGCAATCCGGCTCAAATGCAGGACCTGCCATTGCGTACAATCCAGCACCATATGCTTTACGAACAATAACCGAAATTTTCGGTACCGTGGCTGAACTCATAGCCGCAATTAATTTCGCTCCGTGACGAATGATCCCATCTCGTTCTACTTTCGTTCCAATCATAAATCCTGGTACATCGGCTAGGAATAAAAGCGGAATATGAAACGCATCACAAAGCTGAATGAATTTCGCTCCTTTATCAGCAGAGTCCACAAACAACACGCCACCCTTTGCTTTTGGCTGGTTGGCAATAATTCCGATCGTTTTACCATTCAGACGAGCAAGCCCCGTAATTAACTCCGGTGCAAACAGTTTTTTAATTTCAAAAAAGCTGCCCGCATCAATTAATGAATCAATCGCTTCGTACATATCAAACGGTACGTTTTGGTTTTCAGGGACGATATCCACAAGCGCTCTTCCCTGCTTCGGTTCAATCGCATCTACGACTTCTGTACGATGCTGAAAATTTTTCGGGAAGTAGCGAAGATAATCTCTCGCTTTTAAAATCGCTTCTTCTTCTTTTTCAACTAAAATATCGCCGCATCCACTTACCGTACAGTGCATACGTGCTCCGCCCATTTCTTCGAGCGTTACTTTTTCACCGATTACTTTTTCTGCCATACGCGGAGATCCTAGATACATCGACGCATTTCCATCGACCATGACCACAATATCACAGAAGGCCGGAATGTATGCGCCACCTGCAGCAGATGGACCAAACAGTAAGCAAATTTGTGGAATCATTCCTGATAATTTTACTTGATTGTAAAAGATCTTCCCTGCGCCGCGACGATTTGGAAACATGTCAATTTGGTCAGTAATACGTGCTCCAGCAGAATCCACTAAATATAAAATCGGTACTTTAAGCTTCTCTGCTGTTTCTTGAATACGAATGATCTTCTCTACCGTTCTTGCTCCCCAAGATCCTGCTTTAATAGTCGAATCATTAGCCATCACGCACACCGTTTGACCATGAATTTTCCCAATCGCAGTCACAACGCCATCAGCAGGTAAATCGCCCGCCATATTGTTCGCAAATTTTCCGTCCTCATCATATTGTCCGTTATCAAACAACAGATTTAAACGATCACGTACAAATAGTTTGTTTTGCTCCTTGAGCTTTTCGTGATATTTCGGCTGACCTCCTGCCTCAATTTCTCGTCGCTTTTGCTCATAGTTTTCCTGAAGATTGTTTGTATGTATCATTTTGATTCCCCCTTTTATTCTAAAATAAGTAGAGCATCGCCTTCGTTAACGAAATCACCTATCACAGCTTTAATTTCCTTCACCGTTCCAGATACGGCACTTTCAATTGGAATCTCCATTTTCATCGATTCAAGCATTACGACAACCTGCCCTACTTGTACTTCCTCATTGCTCTCTACTAATACGTTTAGTACCATCCCTGCCATTGTTGCCTCGATTGTTTTCATGTTTACTCCCCCTGTGTTAGTTTTTGATGGAACGTTTTGAAAGATAACTTGTTTCATATTCCCCATTCACAAATGCTTCGTCCTGAAGCACGTGTTGAAACAAGCTCAAATTCGTCTTAATCCCTTCGATTGACGCGCTATTAAAGAAACCTTTCGAGCGCTCGATCGATTCTTCTCGTGTCTTACCACTAATGATTACTTTTGCAATCATCGGATCATAAAATGGCGTTACTTTTTGGTTTGATAGATAGCCCAAATCAGCTCTTACCCCTTCTTGTTCTGGAAATTCCAATGACGTAATGAGGCCAGGTGACGGTAAAAAGGTTGTTGGATCTTCCGCATACACCCGATACTCAATCGCATGGCTTACCTGAGTAATTTCCTCTTGAACAAGCGGGAGCTTTTCTCCTCGTTCCACAAGAATTTGCCATTTGACTAGATCTAATCCTGTTAGCTCTTCCGTAACGGGATGCTCAACTTGAAGCCTTGTATTCATTTCCAAAAAATAATAATTCTCTTGTTCATCTACGATAAATTCAATGGTCCCCGCATTGTAATAACCAACGGCTTTTGCTGCGTCTACCGCCGTTTGACACATGACAGCACGGCCTTTTTCCGATAAAAACGGAGACGGTGATTCTTCAATTACTTTTTGATTACGTCGCTGTACCGAACAGTCCCGCTCAAACATATGGACCAGATTTCCATGTTTATCTCCGAAAACCTGCACTTCAATATGACGCGAATTAGTAATAAATTTTTCAATAAAGAGCTCATCGTTTCCAAAATAAGCTTTGGCTCTTCCTTTAGTGGACGCATATATTTTTTTCAATTCGTCTTCGCCTTCACAGCGGTGCATCCCAATTCCGCCTCCGCCTCCGCTCGCCTTCAGCATAACCGGATAGCCAATTTCCCGCGCAATACGACATGCTTCTTCAAGGCTCTCAACGCTTCCTTCACTTCCAGGAACAACAGGAACTTGCGCTTGTTTCATCACGTCTCTTGCCGTTACTTTGTCTCCCATTAGCTGAATTACTTCTGGAGATGGCCCGATAAAACCAATTCCTTCGTCCATAACCGCTTTGGCAAAGGCTGTGTTCTCAGACAAAAATCCATAGCCAGGATGAATGGCATCTACCTGTTCTTCCTTCGCTACACGTATGATTTCATCCGCTCTCAAATACGATTTTTGAACAGGCGCCTCTCCAATACATACCGCTTTGGTTGCTTCTTTTACGAACGGTAAATCTTGATCCGCTTCAGAATAGACGGCAATGGTTTCAATTCCCATTCGTTTACACGTCTGAATAATTCTTAATGCAATTTCCCCACGATTTGCAATTAATACTCTTTTCACGGTATCATCCCCTTTGTTCAACTGTTTTTTGTCCCCAACACCTATATTTCTACATTTTTCTTAAAATTCCTTTCGATATTTGGAAACGCTTACTAACAAGTGTGTTTATTTGCGGAATTTTTCGTATTTTTATTATATAATAAAAATAGCTTCACACTGCTACAAGAAAAGGGGTAGGGGGATTATGTACAAACCAGAAGTAAAACGATTACAAATCAACTTTAAAACGCTCGAAGAATTTAAAAAATTCAAAGAGTATGGCAATCAAGAATTATCTATGCTTGAAGACTTACAGGAAAACCTGACGGAAAATGAAATTCATTCTCCATTTTACGGAATATATTTCGGTGACAGCCTTGTTGCTAGAATGAGCTTATATAAACGCGACCAAAAGTTTGATCAATACTTCACACCTCCGCAGGATTTTCTAGAGCTTTGGAAACTTGAAGTATTACCAAGCTATCAGCGCAAAGGATACGGCGAAGCACTGGTGAATTTCGCTAAAAGCTTCGACCTTCCGATCAAAACCAATCCGCGTGTAAAATCCAGTGACTTCTGGGCTAAAATGGGGTTTCAGTCTATCAAGTATGATATGGATCGTGACTTAGGTCAAAACCCATTGCTTTGGCACCCAAATGGATTTGACGCTGAATAAAGAAACAGCTGATGAATTTCATCAGCTGTTTTTATTTATTTCTCTATCTTTTTTAATTTGCTCGTTTGGTCCACTTGAAATTTTACTTTCTCGCTTTTTTCGTCTTCTTTCAACACAACCATTTTACGAGCTCGCTCCATAATTTCAATGAGCGCTTTGTAGTCATCCTCGACGACGACAAGATTATTTTGAAGGAGATGCTTTTCCTTTTCTAATCGCTGTATGTGACGTTCTAATCCCTCTACTCTTCTCTTTAAATCTACGTTTAACTTCACCACATCATTAGCATTTTCTGCCGTGATCTCTAGATTCTCTAAAAAATGAATAACGTCACGAAGAGTTAAGTCAGACGATGAGGATTGCACTTCCCTCGGAGGGGCTTCTGCTCTCGCTCGTTCTGTTGTGGAATGTTGTGCTTTTAATTGTTTGCGTTGCTTTTTAGCAAGGTCGATGCCTGCTTTATACTGCTTTCTTACATAGGAATTCCAGCGAAAGCCACATGCTGCAGCTGTCCGAGACAACCTTCTTCCTACTTCCTCAAATGCATTTAATTGTGTGCCCCCATCTCTTATATATCGCAATACTAAATCAGCAAGAAGCAAGTCTTCGTCTTGCGTCCAAGCATCTTGGCGAGAAGACGTCATCTATCTATCCCTCCTAAAACCGTTTAGTAAATAAATATGCACTTACTAGAAAAGATAGACTACTTACGCTGTAAAAATGATTCCACCGCCTGATGATGCTCTTCACCTGCCCACAGGAGCGCACAGCCTTGGATTTCTTCCTTCATTCGAGCAAATACCCCATTTGCTTCCCAACGCTTTATATAAAGCGTTTTGTACTGCCTCAAGACGGACGTGCTTTTTTGCAACAGAGGCGTCACAAGTTGATTCATACTATCTTCCAACGCTGAAGGAGAAACTACTCTTTGAATAAATCCATACTCTTTTCCCTCTTCCGCTGAAAAGGTAGAAGCTGAATAAAGCATATGTAAAGCGGATTGAGGGGGCATTTTTTCTTGCAGGATCGTTGTCCCACCCCATCCCGTTGTAATGCCTAACCTGCCTTGAATAAAACCAATTTTGGCCGTGTCGACCGCTAGACGAATGTCACAAGCTGACGCAAGCTCACATCCTCCTCCAAGAGCAATCCCGTTTATGATCGCAATCGTTGGCTTCGGAAGGGTCATAAGTTCATATAAAATTTCCCCCATTGGATAAAGCATGCTATATGCTTCTTCTTCCGTCTTTAGCGCATGAAACAATTGAACGTCGCCACCGCTGCAAAAAGCGTCTTGTCCTGCCCCTGTAATGAGAAGTACTTTTACATGATCGTTTTCTTTACAAGCAGTAATCGCAGCCTTTAACCCCTTCATCACTTCATAATTAATCGCATTCTTTTTATGCGCACGATTAATTGTAAAAACGGCTCTTCCGTCTTCTTTTACATCAAATTGATACTCCATTTATAGATCCCCCTTTTGCACATTCCATCACATGGTTTCTGTATATAGAGGGAGAATTCCTGCTTTTGGGGTCAAGGGAAGCCCTAGAGCCTCCTTTCACATCACGGTGATCAACATACGACCAAACGAAAAAAGACATTCTCAATTGAGAATGTCTTTTAACTGCAAATATTAGTTGCTTTTTACTTCTTTTCCTTTATAAGTTCCACAAGCTTTACATACGCGGTGAGCTAATTTCATTTCACCACAGTTTGAGCATGCTACCATACCAGGAACTTGTAATTTGAAGTGCGTACGACGCAATCTTTTTCTAGTTTTGGATGTTCTTCTAAAAGGTACAGCCATTATTCCCACCTCCTTAAAAGAGTTTAAAATCATATGAAGGCCGGATAACGCCGGATCTTCTCATAATTATTACTTCTTGTCTTTGAAGAAATCTTGCAACGCTGCGAAGCGAGGATCGATACGATCTTTCCGATTTTCTTCACTAATAACTTCCCAATCCTTACCAGACTGAGGAGCTGCTCCCGATACGTCGGTGTTCTCACTGAACACTTGCATCGGAACTTCGAGAAGAATCAGCTCTTTTATAACAGGATATAGATCTACTATATCGCCTTCTAAAAAATGCACTTCTTCATCTTCATAATCAGTTGGTTTTAAAATAAAAGTTTCATTTGCATGAATGCTGAAAGGATATTGAACGTCGACTAATGTGCGAGCACATGGTAACGTTAGTTCTCCTTCAACAGTAAAGCTAAAAGTTACTCTTGCAGAACTAATGTCTGCTCGTCCTTTTATATGAACGTCTGAAACTCTGCGAATTTCGTCACCCATATCTGTAAATTCTTTACCGTCAATTGTTTCATCAAAATTTAGACCTTTATTTTGCAATTGGTACAATTGATGTACTGTCCATTTCATATCTATCACCTCAAGGCAACAAAGATGATTATAGCTTTCACAGAAGTATTTGTCAATATTTTTTCTTTACACTATAATGATCTTAATTAAAAAAGTTATAAAGCCATTTTAACACCATATGACTACTATAATCAAATAAACTTGTGAAGAAGGAATGTAAATGAAAGCTACGGGCATTATCGTGGAATATAATCCCTTCCACAACGGACACGATTTTCATGTTCATGAGTCAAAAAAACAAACAGAAGCTGACTGTATGATTGGCGTTATGAGTGGACATTTTCTACAACGAGGTGAGCCTGCTCTTCTATCAAAGTGGTACCGGACTGAAATGGCACTGCGCTCAGGAGTAGACTTGATCGTAGAGCTTCCGTACGTATACGCTACACAACAAGCAGACACGTTTGCCGCTGGAGCCGTTGCCATTTTAAATCAGCTACAGGTGGAGTCCATTTGCTTCGGAAGCGAGGACGGACGAATTGAGCCATTTCAACGAGCTGTGCAATTCACTGACTCCTCACAGCCATCTGAGCACGTAAAATCACTGTTAAAAGAAGGCTACAGCTATCCTAAAGCCCTGTCGCTAGCGCTTCAAACGACTGAAGATAGCATTGATTTATCACAACCAAACAATATTTTAGGATATGCCTATGTGAAAGCCATCATCGATCAGCATACAGGCATTACTCCGCATACGATTAAACGTACGCAAGCACATTACCACGACGTAGAACTTCCTACTACACCTATTGCAAGCGCAACAAGTATTCGAAAAAGCTTACATACTCAATCATCCATCGAAGAAATTTCTCCCTATGTGCCAGCAGCTACGACTCGCTTGCTGGAAGATTACATCACAACGTACGGAGGGTTTCACGACTGGGAACAGTATTTTCCGCTGTTAAAATATAAGCTTCTAACGATGACACCTAGTCAGCTTGCGGATATTTACGAAATTGAAGAAGGAATTGAGTATCGCCTGCTCGATGCTAACAAACGCGCTAGTACGTTTGCGGAGTTTATGTCGCTTGTGAAAACAAAGCGTTACACGTGGACACGTATTCAGCGTATGTGTGTCCATATCTTAACGCACACGATGAAAGAAGAAATGAAGCCCTTTTTACACGTTGACGCCCCACCGTACGTCCGGGTACTCGGGATGACGAAGAAAGGACAAGAATATTTACGGCTAATAAAGAAAAAAATTGAGGTTCCACTTGTTACGAAAATTTCAAAAAAACAAGCAGACACGATTCTTCGATTAGATTTAAAAGCCACCTATGTTTACGGAATGAGTTTACCAGAGCCATTAAGATCTCAGTTTAGCATGCAAGACTTTACTACTCCACCCATTATTCTTTCCTAATAAAAAAGCTCCTTCTCTTGTGAAAGAAGGAGCTTTTTTATATTTATTTTTTATCTTTTAATTTGTTTAAGTATGCAATCGCATCATCAAACGTGTTCACAGGAATAATTTTCATCTTTGTATCAATTTTCTTCGCTGTTTTCACCGCTTCATTGTAGTTGGAGTCTTTCCTACCACCTTCAGCCGGAGCAAAGAAAATTTCTGCACCTGAGTCACTAGCGGCGACAATTTTTTGTGAAATCCCACCGATCGGTCCAACGATGCCCTCATCGTTAATTGTTCCTGTACCTGCGATTTGATAGCCGTGAGTGGTATCTTCCTCTACTAGCTGATTGTAAATTTCCAACGAAAACATGAGACCAGCAGAAGGCCCACCAATTTGCTCAGTGTTAATTTTCACTTTTGGTGTTTCTGTAATATCTCGATCCGTAATGAGCGTAATACCTAGTCCTACTTTGTTTTTCAATCCTGGGAACGGTTGAATCTTAACCGATTTGGTATACATTTTCCCATTACGATCGTATGTAATGCTCACAGCGTCCCCTTTTTTCTTCTGAGATACGAATGAAATGAATTCATCTGCCGTTTCAATAGCCTTTCCATCCACCTTATGTACGCGATCTCCTGCTTTTAACACTTTTTCAGCAGGCATCTTTGGCACTACGCTCATAATGTATACACCTTTGTTATGAAACTCAATTTGTTTATTTGCCTTTTGGTATGCTACGACAATCGCCGACTGTTTCGATGTTTCCATAAGGTGAAGCTGTCTGTAATTATAGTCTTTGTCGCTTTCCCCTTCTTGACGAATATCTTTTTCAGGAAATACTTCTTGGAAATCCTGAATATGTGCGAGCGTGTATGACAGTGGAGTTGCTTTCCCCATTCGAACCGTTGTCAGCATAAAATCGCCTTTTTCCTCTGTTCCACCCTGAACGTCAATGATAGGGTCTAGCTTTTGTGCCATTCCTGGCTTAGTGATGTAGTACGGAAGCGGAAAAAATACAATCATAAACGCCAGAATAATCCCCAGCACGAGGGACAACGTAAATAGTTTATTCTTTTTCATGGTGCTGCTCCTTCCAATTTTCAATGGTTGCTTTAATTTTAGGCAGATGTTTTCTACCTTCTTCTTCACCTATTGCAATAATTTCAGCAATGTTCTTAAACGCGCGGGAGCTAAATGCCTCGACGTGAGGCCGAATCATAACATCCGACGCAATTTCACGATGCTTCACAAGCTCTTCTTGTAAAATGTCTAAACTTTGTAAAATAACATCAAAAATCGAGCCAATCTCTGCATTTGTTTTGACTCTTGAAACATCTACCGCTATAACAATATCTGCCCCTAAATCACGCGCCACGGAAACGGGGATACGATCCACAACTCCCCCATCTACTAACAGCCGGCCATTCAGCGGCTCAGGAACAAAAATACCGGGAATGGAGATGCTTGCTCGCACAGCTTCTGCTACAGGTCCTTCCCTAAAAACCACTTTTTCTCCCGTTCTTAAATCGGTCGTGACAATCGCAATCGGAATCATCAAGTCTTCAATATTCTTTCCATGAGTAAAGACTCTTACTAATTCTTTAATTCGCTCTCCAACAACAAATCCCATTTTGGGGACCGTAACGTCTAAATGGTACTTTCGTTTGAAAGCATTGGCGATTTTATATAAGCGGTCCATGTCCATTCCCGTTGCATAAAAAGCGGCCACAAGCGCCCCCATGCTGCTTCCCGCGATACAGTGAACGGGAATGTTAGCCTCATGCAGCACTTTTAACACCCCAAGATGCGCAAAACCCCTGGCTCCGCCAGATCCAAGAGCTAAACCAACCGTTGGATCTTTCAAGTCACATCCCCTCCTTTATCTATTGTTCATTCTTATGGTCTAAATTCCAGGGCTAGACTCGTATATTGATATATAGGTTGTACAATATTGGAGTAATTTTACCATTTTTCCCTTTGAAATGCATATTTTAAGCCATTACTCTAGGAGGAGAACAAGTTTGACAAAATCCGTCTTTAAAACACTCTTACTTTCTGCAAGCGCACTTCTGCTAGCAGGCGCATTAATTATTTTCCCCCAAGAAGCGGTAAAAGCTTCTGTGCGGGGATTAGATATGTGGTGGAAGGTCGTTTTCCCTTCGCTCCTTCCCTTTTTTATCGCTTCTGAGATGCTTATCGGCTTTGGCGTTGTAAAGTTTGTCGGTATTCTTCTTGAACCGTTTATGCGCCCTATTTTTCGTGTACCAGGCGCTGGTGGATTTGTTCTCGCGATGGGGATGGCTTCAGGATTTCCAGCAGGGGCCAAACTTACGGCTCGCCTTCGACAGGAAAGACAGCTGACATCCCTTGAAGCAACTCGTCTTGTCTCCTTCACAAATTCGTCTAATCCATTGTTTATTTGCGGAGCGGTGGCGGTCGGTTTTTTCCACAATCCCCACCTTGGTATTTTACTTGCGCTCGCCCATTACCTTGGCAATTTATCCGTGGGCGTCATCATGAGATTCTATGGTGGTTCCTCTGTCATAGATTCGCCATCTAAAAAAGGTCTTCCTTCTTTTAAAGAAGCGCTGCGAGAAATGCATCGTTACCGTCTTTCCGATAATCGTCCAATCGGAAAACTGTTAGGGGATGCCGTTAGCTCCGCTATTCAAAGCCTCTTAATGATTGGTGGATTTATTATTTTATTTTCGGTTTTAAACAAGCTTCTTTTACTAATGAACGTGACTTCTCTGTTCAGTCACTTGCTTTCGCTTGTTTTTCCACTGTTTCATCTTTCAACCGATCTTTCGTTGCCCTTTGTCTCAGGTCTATTCGAAATTACACTTGGAAGCCGTTTAACGAGTGACATTACGTCTTCTCACCTTTTACATCAGGCCATTATCACAAGCTTCATATTGGGATTTAGCGGCTTTTCTGTGCAAGCTCAAGTTGCCAGTATCTTAGCTGAAACTGATATTAAGTTTTTACCATTTTTTATTGCTCGTATTCTTCATGGATGCTTCGCAATGATTATCACCATCTTACTGTGGCGCCCTCTCCATTCGTATATCACATCATACAATCCGTCTGTTCCGACCTCTACAAACGAAACCTTTGGGTGGATGAGTGAATATTGGCATGTGTGCATCACCTATGGGCCTCTTCTGACCATCGGATTTTTACTTTTGTATGTTTGGCTACTCTTTAAGAATTTGCGTCGGGCTTTGTAGAACGAAAGAAATTATGTTTAAATACTGCTCTAAAAAAAGCCCTCAATATTGAGGGCTTTTTAGGTTATTGACGTCTTCAACAGCATCCGCAGTTTCCCTGCGGTAATCGATGACTTTTTCATTTTTATCAAAATATATGTACAGTTGTTCAGTCCATTGGTGCCATCCCCATGTTCCTTCATACACATACATATATCGTTCTTCTTCCTCTTCACGTTCAACCTTCTCTGGCCTTCCAAACAGTGCTTTTATTTCGGTTACAGACAGATTTTTAATGGTTCTTTCGTTGAATAAATCATCTAATCGATAAACTTGATGACTTCGTTCTTCTTTCCACTTTTCTTCTCCCGTATAATTCGCCACCTTCTCACTTTTATACTGAAAGATCGCTAGACAGCATCCTAACAGTACTAAAAAAGTGCCAACTATATACGAAGACTTTTTCTGTGAACCAGTTAAATAGATCAGCACAACGAGAGTGATGAAAATGAAAATAATTGCCCCAAAAAGTTTGTAATGTGTCCCAAAAGGAACTAAAAAGTTTAGAATGAGTACCCCTAAAGCAGTCATTATCGATAATAGGACGGCGATAATATTCAAGCATAACAGCTCCTGGCATATCATTTTGTATGTCTATGCCTTTATTTTAGCAGTTTACAAACATCATTTTCACCATCTTTTAACAACCTTATTGTTCGTTTATGAAAAGTTATTTTTATTTGGTTCAAAGCGAGAATATGATATTTAACACACTGCTTGAGAACAATCCCTTTAGTGATCAATCATGCAGCATAGATCTCGAAGCATCATTTTTGTTTCGAATTTAACGTTTGTATAAGAAAAAGGCGTTTTTTCTAGCTCCATTAAAAACATGCATTCATATGTTAACTATTGAACATGATTTTTTTAATGGAGTGTGATGCTTCATGAAAAAGTTTTTGCTAATGATTGGGGTTATTCTACTTTTTCTCTTTCCTTTTTCTCGTGATTTTTCCTTCGTTGGTGTTCCAACCGTCCAAGCTCATTCTTTATTAGACGGACAAAACCACGATCTGATTGTGAGTTTCACCCCATCTTTTCATAATCACAAAGCACTAACCAATTGGCAGAAAAAGCAAAGGTATGATGTGATTTCGTTTAATGGAGCTGTTGCTGTCAGCGGGGAATTTAAACAAAAAGATATTGCAGCATTTTTGAAGAATCCAAACGTTGCTTCAATCGAACAGGATACAAAAGTTCATTTGTTAGAACAGGTGATGGACTGGGGAGTACAAACGGTCCATGCCCCATACGCTTGGAAGTCTTCGTATACAGGAAAAGGAGTGAAAGTAGCCGTTCTTGATACAGGAGTAGGACCACATGAGGAAGTAAACGTGGTCAAAGGCGTTTCGATGGTGTCGTACACCACATCCTTTCGAGACGACCACGGCCATGGCACACATGTAGCGGGTATTATTGCAGCTAAGAACAATACACGCGGTATTGTTGGAGTGGCACCTAATGCAGAGATCTACGCTGTAAAAGTGCTGGATTCAAACGGAAACGGCTATTTGTCAGATATCATCAAAGGCATCATATGGGCCATTAATGAACAAGTCGATATTATTAATATGAGCTTTGGGACAAGCACCCCCTCCCCAGCCCTAGAACAAGCCATTAACATCGCCACACAAAACGGGATTCAAGTCGTGGTGGCAGCTGGCAATTCAGGAAGCTCTAAAACTCCTGGTCTTTTATATCCAGCAAAATATGATCCCGTCATTGCCGTTGGATCCGTAGACAAAGATATGAATCGCTCTTCCTTCTCTTCCTACGGACCTGAGTTAGACCTTGTCGCACCAGGCTCTTCAATTCAAAGCACCTATCTCTTTAATAGCTATGCTCGTTTAAGCGGAACATCAATGGCCGCTCCTCATGTGGCAGGTGACTTGGCTTTATTAAAAGAAGCCTTTCCAAATGCATCCGCACAAGAACTGACGCAAAAATTGTTTGCAACAGCTAAAGATGTAGGATCTCCCGGAAAGGATGACATGTACGGGTACGGATTGATTCAAGCACCGTTTAATGAAGGGATGACTCAGCTAACTGTGAACCTTTCACAGCCATCCCTACTGCCAAATGAACCCGTAGCTATTAAAACCAATGTAAATTTCCTAACGCTTAAACCTGCCCCGCAAGTCGGCCTTCGGTACACGGTTACGATGCCATCGGGAAAAAAGATGTCGTATACAGCAAAAAGCGATGATGATGGAGAAGCTGTCTTTACATTTTCGTCTACGCAAGCCGTTGGAACTTATAAAGTAGACATCTCTTCATTAGGTAATGAGGAAAAGACGAGCACTTCTTTTACGATCGCCAAGCCTAGTTCTTCCTATCTTCACTTCTTTTTATCAAGCTCTACTATTGTGCAAAAAGGGAGCGGTACTGCCGTAACAGCAACCGTATTGGATGAAAAAAATCGTCCGCTCAGCTCCAGAAAAATCTCATTTACAGCTACTACCCCTTCTAATCAGATCCTTCGTTTTTCAGCAATCAGTGATAAACGTGGAAAAGCCTCTATCACCCTCGAAAAAAACATTCCATTAGATATGTCTGGGACCTACTTCGTCACTGCCAGTATCGCTAATTTTCAACACACGCTTTCTTTACTTGTAGCAGACAAATAAATAGCAAGAAAAAAAGAAGGCGCAGCGCTGCACCTTCTTTTTTTATGTATGAAATTTTTGGATTAATGCCTCTGAAACGGCTGGTGGAACTAACTCTGATACATTTCCACCGTATTTTGCTACTTCTTTCACAATACTGGAGCTTAAAAACGAATATTGGTTGTTTGTCATCATAAAAAATGTCTCAATGGATTCATCAAGCACGCGATTAACAGACGTAATTTGCATTTCGTATTCGAAATCTGATACAGCCCGAAGTCCGCGCAAGATGCAGTTAGCATTCTTTTTCTTCGCATATTCCATTAACAGACCTTGCGATGCTTCAATCGTAATATTAGGCATATCCTTTGTTACTTCTTGAAGTAGCGCGATTCGTTCTTCTACTGAAAAAAGCGGATTTTTAGAAGAATTATTTAAAACAGTTATGTACAGCGTGTCAAAAATCTTTGCTCCACGCTTAATGATATCTAGATGTCCATTTGTAACGGGATCAAAGCTCCCTGGACAGATGGCTACACTCCCCATTTCCTTCCTCCTTATTCTTCCTCTGCCTGTTCTGTTTGCGCAGGCTCATAGATTGTAATTGCGGTAATACCATAAATTTCAGCCTTTGTTCGTTCATAGGTACCAATCGTTTCTGGCAATGAAACACCTTTGTCATGCTCACAAACAATTTTGCCCGTCGAAGTTAGCAGTGATGCTTCGCTAATGAATTCGATAAGCGCTTTCAATTTTTGTGCTTTATACGGTGGATCTAACAGGATCAAATCAAACTGAAGCTCTCGTTTAAGAATCGCTTTAAGTGCACGGTCTGCGTCATTTCGATACACTTCTGCTTGGTCTTCAAACCCGCAAGTAGCTAAATTCGTTTTAATCGTTTGAATGGCTTTACCATCTCGGTCGACAAAAATAAATTTATCCAACCCACGACTTAACGCCTCAATGCCTAGTCCACCGCTTCCACCAAATAAATCTAAACCAAGTCCACCTTCAAAATAGGGACCAATAATATTGTAAATAGATTCTTTCACCTTATCTGTCGTTGGACGCGTCGTCGTTCCAGGAACGGCTTTTAACGCTAGTCCTTTTTTTGTACCAGATACAACTCTCATTTTTCTCACAACCTTACTTCGTTTACTGCATATTCTTCATTATCCTACCACAAATTATTTTATAAAAACTAGGGAAATTCATTATTTCTCCCTCAGGATGGAAATATTTTTTCCAATTTTCGTATAACCTGATCATGTTTGGAAATAATGAGGGTAACAACATCTCCTGATAAAGGTGTTGTTGCCAACCGCGGAGAAGACTTACGTTTCCCCATAAGTTCTTCCTCCGGTTTCTCCTCTCCCTTTGCCTTCTTGACTTGATTTGCGTGCTCGTGTCATTCAAATCAATATAAGAGGGGCCCTATAACCTGATGGTTATAGGGTTTTTTTAATGTTTACGGTCCCCTTGTTCAATGGTACAGTTAGCATATAATAATCTTTTTATACCGGAGGACAAACATGATTCAACGTTTTATTGAGCTTGGTGAAGGCTATTCTGATATTTACGAGCTGTTTGAATTGGCTCGCTCTAACAAGCATCGCCTTGCACATCTATTATTACTTGAAACAACGATCGACGGACAGAGAAAAGGCTCCTTTGTGGTTGTGCTCTCTCCTGCGTCTGAAGGGAAATTTCAGCCTCTTTATATCTCAAGAGAAGGGGTTGCCTTAACCGAGTCAAGCAAACGCATAGAGCTGTTTCAAGAGCTCGCTGCATCCCTTGAAAAAAAGGTGATTTCAATTGATGTTCGATCATCTAAAAGCTTTGCTGAAACTGACCTTTACTATCAGTACCTCATCGGTATTTTGCGAATGAATCGCTATATTTTACCAATGCAATAATCACACAAAAAAAGGGTATGTGACTATCACATACCCTTTTTTACTGGTTAAATTCCAATTTTATAATCATATTCTTTTGCTTTGTCCGGCTTTGAATTTTCAAATTCAGTTTTCAAAAACGGTTTATACGAAGGCATCACTTTTTTAACAAAAGGAAGAGAATTTAGTTTTTCTACTAATTTTTCATGATCTTCCATATTAGAATATAACACCACGTATTTTAAATCTTTTGAAACGTATTGAACATGTCCATATCTTCTTAACGATTTAGCCTGTTTCACAGACTGAACATATACAATGACTCCTTGACGCTCCACAAACATACTTCTTCCCCTTTAAGTGTAATCAGTATTTATAAAACCATTGCCATTATGTACGAGTAATTATGAATAATCATATCATGATTTGGGTGATAGAGATATGAATTTAGATGAAATATGGAAAATCTTTTTCCAGCACCTTCATACAAGTTCCCATATTTTACAGTATGAGCAAAAAAACTTCGCTGGTATACCTTTCCTGTACATTGATGCAGGCGTTACCACCACAAAAAAAGAAATAGATGAGGCTATTTTAGCCTCATCTATCCGGGCTGCCTCTCACCAAAAAGTTACGTGGAGAACTTCATTCGTCCGAAACGATGGAAGCCGCTATGTGTATCAGCATCGCTTCATTGTTCCGCTTCAGAAAATGTTTTGCTGTGGAAATAGCTGCACAGACTGCGTTCGCTACGAACGAACTTAGTGAACGCTACATCCGCAGCTTCCACCTGAACCACATCCACCACCACAGGAAGAACCAGTATCAAAGAACGGATTTCCAGTCGGCACTTTGATTTGCTCAGAAATGGAGTACCCTAAAATGACGCTCACTTCATCTAAAAGCTTTTGCACGGCGTTCTCCGCCTTTTTAAATTCAATGACCGTCTCATGAAGGTCTACTGAGCGCTTCAGCTCACGCGTCTGTTTTGTGACGGTTTTGTAATCAGGATGATATCTCCCAAAGCGCTGTACCTCTTCGTAACGCTCTTTCATCTTCACAAATTCCGCGACAAGCGCCTGAGCTTCCTGATCTTGCCTAAATGTATATAAACACTGACGATAATGTTCAACGACATCGGATTGTAAAATCATCTTTCCAATGTGCTCAGCACCATCTAAAAGCTGAACAGTCTCTGATGTTACAAGCATGGTTTTACACACCTCCACCCCTATCTTATCACGGATAAAGCCGAGAAGAAAATGATTAAACACGCCTTTTTCTAAAAAATGGTGATCTTCCTCAAATGTTCTAGAAAGGGACCGTTTTCGTTTATTAACATTTAAGGAAGCTTCCAAGTTAAAAGCGCCTTACTGCAGATACCAATTAACAGAAGTTTTTTGATCACATATGATCGCCTCAAACTTCATCGTTTGCACGATATCTCCAATATGCTCATCTTTTGCAATCAGCAAGGTTATAAAAGAGTCATACAAACTCATAAAAGCATAATCCCTATTTTCATCCGTCACGATTAACTCATGACCTGATAAGTCACATAGATCTAATGAAGACGTATCATTGATGGTCAATAAACCATTATCCCCCGATATCGGATCTGAGAAATAAAGTTCTTTAGCTCCGTTTGAGCCCATCACCTTCAATAAACGATCCATTAAAAACACCGATGTATGATCCTCTGTTGGATAAAAATAGTCTGGGCGAAGATGTAAATTTAAGCGATCAGCTAAATCCTCTCGTCTATATTTTTCTATGAAAGCACCAATAGAAGTGATTAAAGCTAATGCTACTTCTTCAGAGGAAGCAAAACCACAATCCAACATGACCTTCTGCCAAGGAACAGGTTTACCAATTGTAAGAATCTCTTCATCACTCGGATAGATATGTTGATATGAATTCTCCCTTATGCTTTCCTCCCATCCTGAAGGCATTTGAACGAAAGGATGAAGCAATAGAGCTGCGGACTTAAACGTTCTGGGAAGCTGTTTTAAGATTGGTTTCTTATCCTTTAACCAAATATACTTTAACAAATCATCCCCTCCCTTCAGACGCTGCACGCTAAGTTTAGACAAGTGTAGGTTATTATACGTATCTGGTATTTCAAATACAAGTGATAACAGCAAAAACTCTTTCATATTGTGTTCAGTGCTCTCATCTCTACAACTGTCTTTAAAGAGGAACCCTCCCCCCGTAAAAGTCCTATTACAAGATGTGACAAGAAATCAATGAAAATAGAACCCTAGTGAAAGACGCAAAGCCTCCTCTGCAATTAGCTCACCGCTCGCCCTGCGGAAAGCGGAGCGATCTGGAACGAAGGGACACACTATTCATCTCACTCATCCGATGAAAGTAGGACCGGAGTGGAAGATGCGAAGACTCCTGCAGGACTAGCGGGTCAGGTGAGATCGCGCAGGAGAAAAACGACGAGGCAGTTCACCGCTCGCCCTGCGGAAAGCATAGAAATCTGTAACGAAGGGACGCACTAATAAAGTCCCTCTCCTTGCAAAAAAAAGAAGCCCTCCCTCACCACGCTAGGTAAGACAACGCTCTCCTTTTTAACTCCATATCAATTGCCCACATTTACACTAAACTCTTGCTTCAAGTCATATACGCTTCCTTTTTCACGCTCAACCTCTAACCGAATTCGATGAACACCCTTTTCCAAATTAGGAATCACAAACGCTGCTTTTGACTCTTCAAGCGTCCTTACTCCGTCTACATACACAACTACATATCCTTGTCCGTCCTGATTTTGCGATGATTGCTGAAACGTGAATCGATTGATAATACACTCCACATACACATCGTCTCCGCTCACATACTGATGCACCGTAAGCGTACGATCCTGCAGTAAAGCCGATGACTCAACGCTTTTACGATGCTCACTTTGCGGTGGATTTGGGCTCGAATTCGGCTTTGGTTTATCATTTTGACACCCCGCCACCAATAGGACACTTACCATACATAGAGCTATTCTATACACATCGCTCACTCCTTTTTCAGGTAGTATGTGCAAGCACCCCACTTTTATCCAACTCCCACAAAATGAAAAACCGGCCTCTCCCTATTCCATAGGATGTGACCGGTTCTTCATATAAACAAAGCAGCCACTTCCAACGTCGCCTGCTCATTATGAATCTTGCTCTCGCATCGCCTGAAGCATATAAAGCATCACATTCGCCATTTCGACCGAATTTGAGAACTTCTCAATTTTATGGGGAATCGTCTGTTTAAAATACTGCAATGACGCAAGTTCAAACTTTTCAAGCTGCGTTGGGTCTCGTGTTAACGTACGATACCAAATTGGTTGCTCGCGGATAAACTGCTGCAGCTGCGACTTTGATGAGATATAATCATACACATCTTTTCTCATACTATGACTTAATCCTTACGAAATCCAAAAGGGTTATTGGGGACCGAGCCTCCACCTATTGGTTTCTTTGTTTGGAATTGCTGAAGCACCTGCTGAATGTTTGAAATCGCCGAATTCATGCTCGTCATATGCTGCTGCATTTGATCAACGTCCATATTCTTCACCGATGAAAAGATCGAGCCTAAAAAGTCTCCTTTGGCTTTCTTTTCATCTTCTTTCGCGGGTTCTTCGTCTCCATCTGTTGAACGGTACTTCGCCCACGTTTGATCGTCTTCCCCAAATAAATACCAATCTTCATAAATTTCCTGCCAAGAACGCTTTTGCTTTCGTACTTCTTCTACAAGCTTTGGATGATCCTTCACAAACGTTTTAAACTTTGCAATGGAAGGGTGCAACTCTTTTTTTACACTGCTCAATTTTATCACCTCTATGTCAGTAGCCTACACTATATTGTAGAAGGAAAGCTTGGTTTTAGTGCGCCTATTTTACAACTTTTTTCTTTCGCACGGAGAGCCAATAAACAAGCGTAACCGAAGCAATGCTGAGCCAGAAGGTAAAGTAGCCAATTTGTGCCCTGTATTGATCTAATACAGGATACTGCGGCATCATGAAAAACACGTAATCAATGATTTCGTTATGTACGGCCCATACGGCTGCAATTGATAAATGAATTGGCTTAATTCGATAAAAAGGTGTATAAAGGATACCTTGTACTGCCATAGCGAAATGAGATGTCATAAGCATGAGCATAATAATATTCATTTCTCCTGTTACTTTATACACAAGCAGGTTCATTACCACTGCCCAAATGCCATACTTAAACAGCGTCACGCTCGCCAACGCTTCCATTAAGCCGAAGTTTTTATTCATTAAAAATCCGATTAGGACAAAAACAAAAAAGAGCGTAGCCGTGGGGCTGTCAGGTACAAAGGGAATAAATTTCGCTGGAGTAATGGCTAACTGTCCGCCGTACCAAATATATCCATAAAACGTTCCAAGCGTATTCACAATTAACAACAGGATAAGCATTCGTTTGTCTTTAAAAATAAGCTGTAGATAATTCACTATAATCCCTCATTTTATTTTGTTTTCTACATTATGACATAAAAAAAGATGACTCAAAAGAGACATCCACCACTTCTCCTTTAAAATCATCTTTTAGTCTGTCAGATCTACTTGTCTTTTCCGATATTTGCTACAAACTCAGAAAGTGTTTTAAGCTCTTCATCGGTTCCTTTGAACACACCTGCTGGCATGTTCCCCTTACCGTTTTTGGCTATTTTCGCTACTTCTTCCGGCTTTAGATTAATTTCGGTTAGCGCTGGAGCTGCTGCCCCACCCTGCAGGTTTTCACCGTGACAGGTCAAACACGTATTTTTCTCCATTAATTTATAGCCTTCTGCTTCTTTATCGATCGGCACTTCTTTGACGATTTTCCCTTGCGCTTCTGCAGCTTTCCAGTCATGTGTTGCGACTGATTCCCACGTTAAGAAGATAATACCCGCAATTGCTAGTAGCATAAAACCAGTTGGAATTGGTCGTCTTGCCGGACGTCGCTCTGGACCACTATCTAAAAATGGTGCTAATAAAAGCGCTCCGAACGCGATTCCCGGTACGATAAATGCTCCGATTACGTTGTACGGACCTGATGCATATGAATATTTTAAAAGTTGATATAAAAACAGAAAGTACCAGTCTGGTAGTGGTATATATCCTGTATCAGTAGGATCTGCAATACGTTCTAGAGGAGATGGTTCTGCGATGGTTAAGCATAGATAGCCGACTAAAAATACAGCCCCTACCATCCATTCTTTTAAAAGAAAGTTTGGCCAAAAAGCTTCTGTTTTCCCTGGAAATTCCGAGTAATCTTTCGGAATATTCGGTTTCCTTGATACAGGAACACGTGAATCTCCGACAAATTTCATTCCTTTACCACGATGCATGTCGTTATCCCTCCCTTAAATCAGATGTTCTTTTTTGTTGCTGCTCTTTACAGAGGACCAGAAATACCTTGTTTTCGAATCATCAAGAAATGAGCAGCCATTAAGCCTAAAAGTGCACCTGGTAAGAAGAACACGTGGATGGCAAAGAAGCGAGTTAACGTTTGTGCTCCGATAATGTCCGGATGCCCTGCTAGAAGTGTTTTAACTTGTGCTCCAATAAACGGCGTTGATTCCGCAATTTGAAGCCCTACCTTCGTCGCGAAAAGCGCTTTCATATCCCACGGAAGTAAATAACCCGTAAATCCTAGACCTAACATAACGCCGAAGATTAGTACGCCAACGATCCAGTTAAGCTCACGAGGTTTTTTGTACGCACCTTGGAAAAATACGCGCAACGTATGTAAAAACATCATAACGATGACTAAGCTCGCACCCCAGTGATGCATACCGCGTACAATTTGTCCAAATGCGACTTCGTTTTGAAGATAATAAACAGATTCCCATGCATTTTTAATATCTGGTACATAATACATTGTCAAAAACATACCGGATAGGATTTGGATAACGGTTACAAAAAACGTTAGCCCGCCAAAACAATAGACAAATGCTGAGAAATGGTGTGCTGGATTGACATGTTCAGGTACTTCGTGGTCAGCAATGTCTCGCCATAAAGGAGTAATATCTAAGCGTTCATCAACCCAATCATAGATTTTGTTTAGCATGATTACGCTCCTCCTCTTGGTTCGGCTTTACCTAAATAAAGTGTTCCCTTTTCTACTTTTTGTTTGAAGACGTCTAGAGGATGAATAGGTGGTGTTTTAGGAACATTGGTGCCGTCTTTTTCGTACATCCCGCCGTGGCAAGGACAGTAAAAACGATTAGGGTTTTTCTTATCACCGTTCCAGTTAACGGTGCATCCTAAATGCTTACATACAGGAGACAGTGCCACAATCTCTCCCTTTTTGGTTTTGTATACCCATGCAGATTTAGGTTCTTCTGACTCGTGCCAAGCATCAACTTGGTGCACTTTAAAATTAAAACGCTGAGGCTCATTGGTTATATCCTTCACTTGCGCCACTGCTACCATATCTTGTTTGGCAACAGGTCTCAGTACAGGATCCAACGCAAAACGAACCATTGGCATAAGCATGCCCGCCGCCATAAACCCGCCTACCCCTGTTAGCGTGTAGTTCAAAAATTGGCGTCTTGACACTTGGTGTTCCTTTTCGCTCATGCGTCTCCCCCCCTTTGTCAAAAGCTCCGTCCTTGAAAAAATTTCTATAAATATATAAAACTAGGACATTCTCATGATATATCAAGATTTAATCAAGGTCAATATGGTCTTTTCCTAAAAATTATTAATACTAAATAAAGTTCGAATATTTCGTTTTTAATTAAGAAATCGTTTACCAACTGGCTGTAAAAATAGAAGATACTGATTCAGCTTGCTGCTGCAAGATATCTCTTTTATCTTCATCTTTCATCGCATGAAATGGAAGCGATGGTACCCATAAAAGCGAGCCTTCCAACTCTCCATCAAATTGCCGCCACTCTGCTTCTGTGGTTAGCATAAAGACATGCGTGAGGCCTTGTTCGATCAAATAGTGCTTCCAGTCTAGCAATTCAGCTTTCTTTGTGACTAGGTCAGCGCTTTTTAGATATGTATACGCGGGCAATAATAGCACTCGACCTTTGTATTGTCTTTCCATCTCATAGGCTAGAGCTTGCACATACTCCCCTGATGCAACTGTTTTCGATGAGCTGGCAAATTCAATTGGAACAATAGGGACAATCGCACAGTCAATGTATTCTTTCGCCTGCAAATACTGATCCATATCAGTTGTTATCCATCGCACGTGTTTCACCTCCTTTAAAGATAATGAAAAAGGACCCTACTAGATGATCTCATCCTGTAGAATCCCTTCACATCATACGAAACCATTACAGTTAAAAGAGATTTAGAACAGGTTATGCCATATTGATGCAAAAAGCATCCATCTATCTTTATTCACGCATGATAGTGTTGATTCATATACCCTGTTAGTCGCTTAAACTCTTCTTCATCATGGTTGTCAAGTGCTTGATCAATTAGCTCTAACAGCTTGGCACGCTGAAAGGATTCAATCGATTCTTGAAGCACTTTTTCAGCGAGCATTTGATCTTTTTCATTTGTTTCCATGCTTTTCGGCACGTATGGATTTTCTTCTAATACTGCTACATACTGCGGTGACAGAAAAGAAGATCGAAAATTCAATTGAATATAAATATCTTCATTTCGATTTAATCGAATATCATGAAATGATTTTTCTGCATCTGTCGTCATTACGCTTTCTTTGTAAAAACGAAATGGCGGATCTTCTACACAATGCGTAGACATGATCAAACCCCTTGGCGTAAACTGCGCATGTTCAACAAAATGAACATTTTTCATTAAGTGATCATGACTCATTAAATAATTTAAAATCCACACACATTCTCGACGCTTCAGTTGATAATTGGTTAAGAACCAGCGCACAAATTCTTTTTTCTCGTTAACAGAAACAGGAGTGGCCATTATTTCACTTCCCTTCTATCTGTAAAAAAACTTAGGGTTATACTATTACCTATTCAACAAAACCTCTCCAAAATCCTTTTCGCTGATTACGATTCTTGCAATTGTGCTAACAGATCTTGAATCTCGACTGATGTTGGATTTTGCGCAAGCATTGCCGTGAAAATTGCCTTTGCCTGTTCACGTTGTCCCTCTTCAAGCAGAAAATAACCGTACTCTTCTAGAAAGGCGTAGTCTTCTTTAAAGACATTATATGCCGCTTCATAGTGTTTTATTGCATCTTCGTACAATTCCAGCTCTTTCGATGCTCTTGCTAAGTCCCAATCAAAATGAGGATCATGTTCATTATAAGAAACGGCTGTTTGGATGTTTTCAATCACATCTTCATACCGCTCTTGGCTCATGTAAAGAGTAGAAACTGTTAAAATGGCCTCAATATAACCTGGATCGATCGCAATACCTTCACGTAGCGCATGTTCTGCCGTTTCTTCATCGCCCATCTTCAACGCAAGCTTTCCTTTGTAGAAAAATAGCTCTTTGTTAAACTCATCTTGCTTAATACCATCATTAACGGCCTCAAGCGCTTCTGGTAGCATCGCTTCGTGCTCATAGGCTCTTGCCAAGAAGAGATACAAGGAGTGATACTGAGGGTCTAATGCTTGTAATTCGATAAATTTCTCAATCGCGGTCTGATAATGCTCGGCATGATACGCAGCAAGCGCATATTCGAACAGCGTATTAATTTCTAGCTTGTTATCGAGCGCTTTTTCAAAATATGGAATGGCTTGTTCATACTCACCTATTCCACATAGGCTTTCCGCTAAACGTTGATTTAAATCAATTCCATTGAAATCAAGCGTTGACTTTTGCTCAATTAAGCGCTCGTAGTAAGTAACCGCCTTGCGGTATTCTGCTTGACTTAAGTAAAATTCTCCAAGTCCAAAATCAATGACTTCTTCCTTCGGCAATAGTCGCTTTGCTTCTAACAGCTTTGCTTCTGCTACTTCACTTAGTCCTTGCATTTGATACAAATCAGCTGTTAACAGAAGACCACGAACGTAAATCGGATCGTCTGATTCGATTGTATCTAAAATAGCAATGGCTTTTTCTTCTTCTTCTAGATCGACATATACCTCAGCTTTGAATAAAAGCAGCTCGCCTTCTCCTGGATAATACTCCAAAAGCTCGTCCACTAACGCAATCGCATCTTCAAGAAGGCCCCACGTATAAAATTGTTCGGCTAGAAGTAATTTGTCTTCTGCACTCGCTGTTTTTTGTAATTCTTTTATAAGAGCTAGCCCTTCTTCAACACGATCATTTTCTACATATTGAATGGCTTTTTCTAGTTCTCTCATCATCATTCCCCTTCATTAGCATACCTTCATATGCCCGTTTCTTTCCTCTATCTTATAAAATCTATATCGTTAGTTCAACTAGGGTATTTCATTATGACATAACTATATCTTAGAAGCAAAGTATCTGCTGAGAGATGGCCAATTAAAAAGAGCACCTACATGCGATGTAGAAATGCTCTTTTCGTCTATTATTGAATGAATGTCGCATAGCTGTGTTTCTGAAGGCAGACGCGCGCCTTTTTGCGGTCATCATCCGTTTGAAAGCTGAGACGTAATACCCCGTAAATATCTTCACGCGTCTCTAAAATACGAATGTTGGTTATGCTAATCTCTTCTTCAGCTAAGTGGCCTGTCACTTCAGAGATAATACCCGGATAATCCGGTACGTCCACATACAAGTCATAAAAGGATGGAATGGCTCCTTTTTGACGGACAGGAAGCTGGTCACGAAATTGCTTTGCTTGTTCAAAGTAAGCAAAAATGCTCTCTGCTTTCTTTTCTTCAACAAGATCACGCACTTTATGCATTTCAAAAATCCAGCGATCAAAAATTTCTAAGAGCATCTCTTTGTTATGTAGTAAAATATCGCGCCACATTGCGGGACTGCTTGATGCGATTCTCGTAATATCACGAAACCCACCGGCCGCTAGCTTTCCAACTAATTCGTTTTCCTGTTCATACTGCTCTGCTTGGTGAACAAGGCTTGCAGCAATAATATGAGGAAAATGGCTAATAACGCCCGTTAATTTATCATGCTCATCAGGCGTAATAACAATAAACTGCGCTTTTGTTCCGCTCAGTAGGCCTTGAAGTTCGTTCATTTCTTTTTCTGACGCTTCATTCGAAGGTGTTAAAATGTAAAACGCATTTTCAAACAAATGAGCTTTAGCAGCCGTCACGCCGCTTTTATGTGAACCTGCCATCGGATGACCACCGATAAAATGCACGTTGTCTGAGAATACGGCTTGTGCAGTTTGCACGATTTGTTTCTTCGTGCTTCCTACGTCTGTCACAATGACGCCTTCTTTTAGCGAGAGCTGTGAAAGCTCTTTGAGTACTTTTTCTGCCTGCGTAACGGGGATTGCCACAATAATGTAATCCGCATTCGCAGCACCTTCCTCAAGCATCGTCACCGTGTGATCCACGACTTTTAATGACTTAGCAAGCTCTAGCTGTTCCGTATTAATATCGTATCCAACGATGGTCACATTCGGATGCGTCTCCTTAATGCTAAGGGCAAGAGAACCACCGATCAGCCCTAATCCTATCATGAACACATTGCTGTTCATACGTGCACCTCTATTTTCTTCATTTTTTCAACATAAAACAGAGGAATGAGACAGATCTGCTCATCGTGACAGGTCTATCTCATTCCTATGTAAAAACCATTTATTACGCTACAAATTCTTTTAGCAATTCGATGATTTCAGCATTTTCTTCTTTAGATCCAACGGTAATTCGAACGGAAGTTGGGAACCCTAGTGCGTTTCCTGAACGAACGATAAAACCGCGCTCTAATAAGAACTGAAATACTTCATCGCCTTGACGTTTGAAGTCAATTAAAATAAAGTTCGTTTCTGAACGATAGTACTCAAGGTTGTACTCTTCGCAGAAATCATAGTATTGCTGTAATCCTTCTTGATTAAGATTGCGGCACTTCTCGATAAATGCCTGATCATCAAGCGCAGCAATTGCCGCTACTTGTGCAAGTCTGCTCGTATTGAACGGCTCACGGGCTGGCTCGATTTGCTGAAGCAATTCGGTATGACCAATTCCATATCCAATACGAAGCGCAGCAAGACCGTATGCTTTTGAGAACGTGCGAAGAATAATCAAGTTATCATATTTATTTAATAACGGTACTGATTCTGGAAAATCATCAGCTGTTACATACTCATAATATGCTTCATCTAAAACGACCAATACGTGACTCGGTACGTTTTCTAAAAATGGAAGCAACTTAGCCTCAGGAATATACGTTCCTGTTGGATTGTTTGGTGTACATACCCATACAACTCTCGTTTGCTCATCAATTGCTTCTAACATCGCATCTAAATCATGCTGACCGTCTACAAGCGGCACCTCACGAATTTCCGCGCCTTCAATGACAGCATTATGCTTATATTGAGGGAACGTAGGAGCTGCCATTACCGTGTTCGTATCGGCACTCAACATGGCACGACAAATAATTTGAATAATTTCATCAGATCCATTTCCAAAAATCAGCTGATCTTTATCAACGCCTACATGCTTTGCCACTTTTTCACGAACGACACCAGAGTAGCCGTCTGGATACAGTGTTAAATGCTCAAGCTCATCTTGGATCGCTTGCTTCGCAGCCGGTGAATAACCGTAAGGATTTTCATTCGATGCTAGCTTCACTACTTTGGATAAATTAAATTCTTTTTGTACTTCTTCAATCGGTTTTCCAGGCTTATATGGACTTAAGCCTTTTAACTGTTCTTTTACCTTCACAATCATTACACCTCACAAATTTGAATCGGTGAAACGATAGAAGCCACATACTCTCTGAATTCTTTTAGCGCTTGCTCATTCGTATCGCTTGCTAAAAGCGCGTCCTTCAATTCCGCAACTTTGTTCACAATGGCACTGCCAATGATAATTCCGTCACTATGGTCCTTTAACACCTTTACTTGCTCTGCTGTCGAAATACCAAATCCAACGGCGACTGGAATGGTTGCATATTTTTTCACCTCTTGCAGAAACTCATCCAAATCAGATGGAAGCGTTGTTCGAACGCCGGTTACACCAAGAGATGATACGCAATATAAAAATCCATCCGCTTCACTCGCGATCATGCGGATTCGGTCTTTTGAAGTCGGAGCAACCAGTGAAATGTGAACGACATCGTGCGCTTTTGCTAATCGACGAACTTCTGCGCTTTCCTCATAAGGCAAATCAGGAATAAGGACACCATCAATTTCATTTTGTTGCACTAAAGTGAAAAAGTGTTCTAAATCTAATTGTAACACAGGATTAAAATAGGTAAAGAGGATAATTGGAATATGAACGCCTCTTTCCCTCATCCTTGGCACTAGATTCATTGCTTTTCGAATGGACATTCCGTTCTCTAACGCTCGTTTGGATGCCTCTTGAATGATGGGTCCATCTGCCAAAGGATCAGAATATGGTACACCTAATTCTAACACGGATGCCCCTTCCTCTTGAAGAGCAAATGCAAGCTCAATCGTCACATCTTCGTGCGGATCTCCTGCTGTAATAAATGGGATGAACAAATTATCGTGCTTCGGCAGGCGTTTTTGAAACGTCATCGTGGTTTTCCTCCTCTAATAAGTTGATTAATGAATGAACATCTTTGTCTCCTCGTCCGGATAAGCAAACCAAAATGGATTCTTCCGCAGACATGTCTTTCGCCAGTTCAAATGCCTTTGCTAGCGCATGAGCAGATTCAATCGCTGGAATAATACCTTCTTGACGCGTTAAAAATTGTAGAGCTGAAATCGCTTCATCATCCGTTACATTCTCATAACGTACTCGTCCAATTGTTGAAAGATAGGAATGCTCCGGTCCAATTCCCGGGTAATCAAGACCTGCGGAGATAGAGTATGGCTCGGTAATTTGGCCGTTCTCGTCCTGCATTAAATACGTCAGCGTCCCGTGAATGACTCCTTTTGTTCCTTTGGCCATTTTCGCCGCGTGAAGATTGGAGTCTAATCCTTTTCCACCTGCTTCGACACCAATGAGCTCAACGCCGTCTTCTTTAATAAAGTCATAGAACATTCCAATGGCATTACTGCCTCCCCCAACACACGCAATAACTTTATCAGGAAGCTTGTTTTCAACGGCTTGAAATTGTCGCTTTGCTTCCTCTCCAATAATTTTTTGGAAGTTACGAACCATTTTCGGATACGGATGTGGTCCAATCGCAGAACCGATTAAATAGAAGTGATCCTCGCAGTTGGCAACCCAGTAGCGAATCGCTTCATTTGTAGCGTCTTTTAACGTACGTGTTCCTGAATAAACAGGTACAACCTCAGCCCCTAGCATTTTCATTCGGAAAACATTTAGCGCTTGTCGCTCAATGTCCTCTTCTCCCATAAACACCTTGCATTCCATTCCAAACTTTGCTGCTACGGTTGCTGTTGCTACGCCGTGCTGTCCTGCTCCGGTTTCGGCAATTAATTTTGTTTTTCCCATTCGTTTGGCGAGCAGTGCCTGACCAATCGCATTGTTAATTTTATGGGCACCTGTATGATTTAAATCTTCACGTTTTAAATAGATTTTTGCTCCACCTAGCTTTTCGGTTGCGTTTCCTGCAAACGTAAGAGCTGTTGGTCGACCAGAGTATTCATTTAGCAAGTGCAAATATTCTTGTAAAAAGGATTCATCTTCCATTGCTGCATCAAGAGCTGTTTCTACTTCTTCTAATGGTCTCATAAGTGTTTCTGGTACATATTTTCCACCAAAGTCACCAAAGCGACCGAACTGATCTGGATGATTATACGTCATTTTTGAATCTCCCTTTCTATCTCCTGTAATTTTTGTTTGCTTTTCTTTCCGTCTTCCTCAATTCCACTAGATAAATCAATTCCAAAAGGATCGTACGTTAGTAAACTATGAATGTTGTCTACCGTGATCCCACCTGCTACGAAAAGGGGCGTCTCATACGTCTCCATTACTTCCATATATTTTGGAAGAAAGCTCCAATCAAATGTTTTTCCCGTACCTCCAAACGCATTGTCCACCTTACTATCTAGTAAAAGAGCACCCACATGCGGCGCATACGTATGAATGAGCGAAATCGTATCCTCACCGTGAGGAATCGCCTTCCATACCTCCACTTCGTAACGGTTCTTTATTCGCTGAATATCAGAAAGAGATTCCGTTCCGTGAAGCTGAACAACGTCAAGAGAAGCATGAGTGATACAATGATCGATCCATTCATCAGACGCGTTCACAAATACGCCAACGTGCCTTTTAGCTTTCGGTCCCCATCCTTTTACGGCTTCTGGCGTGACGAATCGCTTGCTTTTTTCATAAAAGATAAATCCGACATAGCTTCCTAAACTCTCTGAAACCATTTCATAATCTTCAAGCGTTCGAATGCCGCAATATTTAACGGTTCGCATGCTTTACACCGAATAAATGAGCAATAGCTTCTGTTTGATTCGATTCCCTCATAAGCGTTTCCCCTACTAAAACAGCTTCAGCTCCCGCTTCTTTTACCGATAAAATATCGGCAGTATTGACAATCCCACTCTCACTAACGATCAAACTTTCCTTCGGTACGTATGACGCAATTTTTCTCGTTTGCTCAACGCTCGTCACGAACGTATGCAAGTCGCGGTTGTTAATCCCAACAATTTGTGGTGTAAATACATCGAGTATACCTGTTAACGTATCAAGTGCATGCACTTCAACAAGACAATCTAATCCACTCTCTTTTGCCTGTACATATAACTCATGTAGCTTAGCCGGCTCTAGCGCCTCACCAATGAGTAAAATGGCGTCTGCCCCGATTCGTACACTCTCTTCTACTTGAAGCGGATCAATAATAAAATCTTTGCGCAGTACAGGGAGATTCACCGTTTTTTTTATATCCGTTAAAAAGGATTGATTCCCCATAAAGTACTGCTGATCTGTCAGAACAGATAACGCATCCGCCAATCCTGCTTCGTAATCACGAGCAATTTGCACATGATTAAAATCTTCTTTAATCAATCCTTTTGATGGCGATGCCCGCTTTACCTCGGCAATAAGTGCTAGCGTGTGGTTAGGATTTTTTAACGCATCATAGAAGGAAACCTTTTTCACTTCTTGTTTTTCTGGAAGAATCAGTGCTTCTACCTCTTCTTTTTTCGTTTGTAAAATCTTATCAAGCATGTTGAGTCATCACCTTTCTAGCGCGTAGCTTCTGCAATTGTCTGTACGCTGTTCCATTTTCAATAACCGTTCTCGCGATATGCGTTCCTTCTGCTATCGAGCCTGCTTTACCTGCGACATAAATCGCTGCCGCTGCGTTTAAAATCACCGCATTTTTGGCACTTTCATGAGCTTGATCACGGAAGATTTGCTCAATTGTGTGGGCACTTTCTTTCGCTGTTTCAACGACTAAGTCTGATACTCTCCCTCGCTCTAAACCAAAATCTTCTGGTTTGATTGTATAAGAACGAATGTCCCCGTCACGAAGCTCTACAATGTCTGTTTCGGTCTCAACGCTGATCTCATCTAGGCCATCTTTTCCTGCTACAAATAATACATGTCTTGAGCTTAGCTTTTGTAGTGTTCTCGCAAGCTTCTCAGCAAGCTCTGCTGAATAAACGCCAATTACTTGCTTGTCACAGTTCGACGGATTTGCAAGCGGTCCAAGCGCATTGAACACCGTACGAAACCCTAATTCTTTTCGCGGTATCGCCGCATGCTTCATTGCTGGGTGATACATAGGAGCAAATAAGAAGGCCATTCCGTCCTGCTTAAGAGTCTCTATTACCTCCTGTTTCGTAGAAGTAATATCAATTCCCAAGTATTCAAGTACATCTGCACTTCCGCTTTTAGAAGATACAGCGCGATTTCCGTGCTTAGCGACTTTCACACCTGCTGCCGACGCTACGATCGCACTTGCCGTTGAAATGTTAAACGTTGATGCGCCGTCTCCACCCGTTCCGCACGTGTCAACGACGTTTTCAAGACCCGTCTGGAGTGGAATCATATTTTCACGCATTCCTCTCACAAACCCCGTAATCTCTTCAATCGTTTCGCCTCTATACGTTAAGATTGTCAGCAAGCTTCCGATTTGAGCTGATGACACCGTTCCTGACATAATCTCATTCATCACGGTTTTAGCTTCTTGTTCAGTTAATGATTGACCTGTTAAACATTTTAAGAGAAATTCTTTAAACATATAAATTCCCCTCTTTTTGATAAATTTTTTCTGCTAGCTGAATTGTTTTAATTAGCGCACTCGCTTTGTTTTTCGTTTCTTTATATTCAAGCTCTGGAACTGAATCAGCCACAATGCCTGCTCCCGCTTGCACATAGGCAGCAGAATCCTTTAGTAGGATCGTGCGAATGGCAATACAGGAATCAATGTTTCCATCAAAATCCAAATAGGCAACGGTTCCGGCATATACGTTTCGTGCTGTTGGCTCAAGCTCTGCTAAAATTTGCATCGCACGCACTTTAGGTGCACCTGATACGGTACCAGCTGGAAAAGCGGCAAGAAGAGCATCAATCGGATGAATATCCGCTGCCAATCGCCCCGTAACTTTTGAGATTAAATGCATCACGTGTGAGAAGTTCACTAATTCCATTAGCACCGGTGTATTCACTGAACCGTACTCAGCAACACGACCAATATCATTTCTTGCTAAATCAACAAGCATGTAGTGCTCTGCGCGCTCTTTTTCATCAGCCAGCAGCTCTTCTCCCAACTGCTGATCTTCCTCATACGTTCGGCCCCTTCTCCTCGTTCCGGCAATTGGGTGAATTTCTAAATGACCATCATGTATTTGAATCAGCCGCTCAGGCGAACTTCCAATAAGCTCAATGCCATTCATGTTCAAATAAAATAAATAAGGAGACGGGTTTACAAGTCGAAGCACTCGGTAAATGTCAAACCCGCTAATAGAAACAGGGATTTTAAAACGCTGTGACAGTACGGCCTGAAACACGTCACCACTTCGAATGTATTCTTTAATGTTCTCAACGTCCTGTAGAAATTTTTCCTTTTCATACGTGGACTCTACGTCTTCAAATGAGACAGGCGTTAAGTCTTGTTCAAACATAAGCGGCTGCTCATCGTTTTTTCGTAGTGCTCCGTGAAAATACGCTTTGATTTTTTGCTGTGCATTCTCATACAAACGCGCTTTTTCTTCCTCCGTCTCACTGCCATCTAGACGTATATAGTGGACGATGATCACTTCTTTTTTTTCGTGGTGATAGGCCAAAATCGTTTCACAAAAAGCAAAATGACAGCGGCTCATCCCTAAATCGTTGTAGGAATGGGACGGAACTTTTTCTAACAGTGACACCGCATCATATCCTAAAAAGCCAACCGCTCCACCTTTAAACGGGAGATCAATGTCAGGTACCTTTACCTTCAACAGATTCTGTGCGGTTTGAAATGTATCTTTAAACGTATCTCCTTTATAAAAGCAATCTCCTTTTTGATCCTGAAGCTCATACGTTCCTTCTTGTTCGTGGATCGTTAGAAACGGCTGTAACCCGATGAACGAGTAATTGGACCACTCTGATGAAGATTCATTGCTTTCTAGTAAGTAAATTGCTTCTTTTTGTAAGTTTTGAAACAAATCCACCGGCGTGATGGAATCGACGTACATTTTTTTTATAATGGGAATCGTTAAATACTGTGACGCTTCTTCTAGAAACGTCTGCTGATTCTGTGGGTATTTCATGTTTGCTCAGTCCTCCATTTGGAAATGGAGAATGAGAAAAGAGGATAGGTTGAAGGAAAAATAAAAAACCCAAATAGCACTAAACAGGCCTTTGGGTAGATTGTTATTTATATATACTCTACTCAACTAACCTCAGCTCAACTATCTCATTCTCATCTCGTCTATACTTTACTTCGTCTCACTCATCAGCTCTCTATGCTGATCGAGTTATTACATCTCTCACTGTCTACTCTGCTATGCTACTCACTAAACTAACTTTCTTAATTATTCATTATCTTAGTACGACACGTATCGTTTGTCAATGAGAAAGATTCCAAAACCGTTATTTCGCTAAAAGAGATAGAATGGTTTCATCGTCTACTCTTCTCATAACGGGCTCTCCAATCGCTCGTAACAGTACCATGTTGACGTTGCTTTCGGTCGACTTTTTATCTCCCTGCATTTTCTGGAGCAATCGCTTGTGATCTAAATTCTTCGGTACGTCAACGCTATAACCTAACGACGTTAACCAATTCTTTAATTCTTCTACGTCAAAACGAAGGCCTGCTAACTCAATGCTCACTTCAAGCGCGAAGATCATCCCAATGATTACTGCCTCACCGTGACTCACTGCTCCGTATCCGCTTTCTGATTCAATTGCATGACCTAACGTATGTCCTAGATTTAAAAAAGCTCGAACGCCTGATTCCCGTTCATCTGCTCGGACAATCCCCGCTTTTACGTGAATTCCTTTTTCAATCATTTGCATTAAATGCTGATTTTGAACGTGCTGAAGCGACGTGATGTTGTCTTGAAGCCATCTGTAAAAAGATTCATCGCTAATGAGCGCATGTTTCACCACTTCTCCAAAGCCAGAGCGCCACTCTCGTTCTGGAAGGCTTTCGAAAAACTGAACATCATAAAAAACGGCTTCCGGCTGATGGAAGGCTCCAATCATATTTTTCCCAAGCGCGTGATTAATGGCCACTTTGCCTCCAACCGCACTGTCATGGGCAAGAAGCGTCGTTGGAATTTGAATGAATGAAATGCCGCGCATGTATGTGGCAGCAACAAAGCCTGCTAAATCTCCGACTACGCCTCCACCAAACGCCAAAATTAAGGAACGACGGTCAAGTTGATGCTCAAGCGCAAACGTCTGACACTGATAAAAATAATCAAATGACTTTGCGTGCTCCCCGCTCGGAATGACATATTTAACAGGTGATACATCTCTTAGCACTGAAGCAAGCGCGTCACCATAGAGGCGATCCACTTCTTCATCGGTAATGATAAATACTTTGGACGCGTCTGGTTTGACACTTTGAATGACTTCTGGCAGTTTATCTAAAATTTGATGACCTAAAAATAATGGATATGTTTTAGATGCAGTTTGAATTTGAATCGTTTCCATGAAAACTCCCTCACGTATCATATGTATATTTTCAGCGGAGTCGTCCCCTTCCCCGCTGAACATTAATTGTTTTTTATTATACGCCTAGTTAAAAGGAATTCTCAACTCCTACATGTTTAACGCTTTCGATAAAAAAACGTATCTGCCGTTTCAAAGCCATACGACTGCGGGTTAAAAATTTGTTCCGTGCTGCCTACAAAGAAAATTCCCCCTGGGGTAAGCGCATCACTAAATTTCTTATACACGTGCTGCTTCGCTTCTTCCGTAAAGTAGATAAGGACATTGCGACACACAATTAAATCATATTTATCTACAAACGGATCCGCAAGCAAGTTCTGCTGACGAAACGTAACGGTGCGTTTAATTTGATCGCTTACTTTGTAGAAGGAGCCTTCTTTCGTAAAATATTGCGCTTTAATTGCCGGCGGAACTTCTTGTAGCGAACGTTCTGCGTACAAGCCAATTTTAGCTTTTGTAATGATGTTTTGGTCAATATCCGTCGCAAAAATTTTGATTTGCGAAAGCGGTAAATACGTACTCAAAATCATAGCTAGTGTATATGGTTCTTCTCCAGACGAGCATGCTGCGCTCCACACTTTAAGCGTACGACGTGTTTTCAATAACTCTGGTAAAATTTTCTTCTCTAATACTTCCCAACGCTTGGCGTTTCGATAAAATTCCGAAACATTGATCGTAATTCGATCCAAAAATTCTCCCAGTAGCTCCATGTCTTTGTCCATCGCTTGATAAAATTCCTGAAACGTATGAAACCCTTTCTTTTCATATAATGATATAATGCGACGTTTCATTTGCGCTTCTTTATAAAGAGCTAAATCAATACCCGTTCTTTTCTTTACACGACTCATAAAATCCGTATAGTCTTGATCCATTGTCTTCCCTCATTTTCGCCAAAGATAATTAACATGGTGATGATCATTTATACGCTTTATATCGTCTATACTTGCAAACTATTCAACACGTTCTGCTGTTTATGTATAAAAAATCCTGATCCTCCTCATTAACGGCAAATAAAAAAAGCGTGGTGAAATCACCACGCTTTTTTGTCCCTTTCTGCCACTGCAGGAAGGCTTCTTTTAATAAACCCAATCTTCAATCAGCTTACCGTAGTGAACAAGTTCTTCTTCGCCGAAGAACAATGCGATTTCACGCTTTGCACTTTCAACCGCATCAGATCCGTGAATAACGTTTTTCTCAACAACAAGACCAAAGTCACCGCGGATTGTTCCTGGTAATGCATCTTTTGGATTTGTTTTTCCAAGCATTTGTCTAGCTACCTCTACTGCGTTTTCCCCTTGCCAAACCATCGCAAATACTGGACCAGACGTAATGAAGTCTACCAATTCCCCAAAGAACGGCTTATCTTTATGCTCTGCATAGTGATCGCCCGCTAATTCTGTCGAAATCTGCATTAATTTTGCGCCAACTAGTTGAAACCCCTTTTTTTCAAATCTAGTTACGATTTCGCCGATTAAACTTCTTTGTACCCCATCAGGTTTTACCATAATAAATGTTTTTTCCATGAGAATCCCACCCCGAATTATGTAAAATGAAAGCGCAAACACTCTCAGAAGAATAGTAACACTATTTTCAGTATTTTACAACTTTCTCATGGAAATACTGTTAAAATTTTCTCTTCCCGATAAATTTCGCAATTTTATGGAGCGCTGTTTTTGCCTTGTTCGGTGGTAACTCCTCTAAGACATGGAACGCCTTTTTCAAGTAACGGTTGCTTAAATCAACGGAACGCTCAATCGCATCTGAACCTTTAATTTCATCAATGATTGATGTAATATCTTTTTCCGGATTCGTGCTCACAAAGAGATTTTCTACTTTCTCACGAAACGCTTGATCACGAATTGCGTACAGCACAGGCAACGTAATATTGCCTTGTAGCAGGTCGCTTCCCGCTGGCTTTCCAAGCTGCTCTGCTGTTGCTGTGAAATCTAAAATATCGTCCGTAATTTGAAAAGACATGCCTACATAATAGCCAAACCAGAATAAGCGCTTATGAACTGAGCTTGGTGCCCCAGTTGCAATCGCGCCGAGCTGACAGCTTGAAGCAATAAGCAGGGCCGTTTTTCGTTTAATACGACGAAGGTATGTACGTAAATTTTGATCTAGATCGTATTTATCACGGATTTGCTCAATTTCACCTAGTCCGACTTCAACGATTGTATGAGATAAAATCTGATGCGCTTCTGCATCTTCAATTTTCGTAATCATCTCCAGCGCCCGAGCGAAAATATAATCACCCGTATACATCGCAATTCGATTATCCCATCTTGATTTAATGGTATCTTGACCTCTTCGTTTATCCGCATCATCAATGACATCATCATGCACTAAAGAGGCCATATGGATGAGCTCTAAAGCGATCGCTACATACTTCACTGTATCGATCTGATAATCCCCAAATTTCCCTGCGAGAAGCACAAAGACAGGTCGAATTCTTTTCCCACCTGCTTTAAGTAAGTGCAAGGAGGCTTCTTCAATGACTGAATCTTCTGCTTGAACCGTTCGTGCTAATTCCTTTTCAATCAACGCAATATCAGCGTTGAGGTAAGGATACATCATTTTTAACTTCATGGAATTCACCTTATATCTAAATTTCAATCCAATGTATAAAAAGAAGAAAGGCCCTACACTTGCATGTAACGTTTTACATAGCTTTATGAATACTTCATTAGCGTAAGGACCTCTCTAAAATACAGTTATTTGTCTTTATACCCCATATGCATGGCCGCTACTCCACCCGTATAAGATTTGACTTCAACCTTTGCAAATCCTGCTTCATCAAACATTTTCGCCAATTCTTTTTTCCCAGGGAAGTTCACCGTTGATTCTTGTAACCATGAATATTCTTCGTAGCTTTTCGCCACGAGCTTTCCTAACATCGGCATAATATGCTTAAAGTATAGGAAATACAGCTGACGATAGCCAGGGGTTGTCGGCTGAGATGTTTCTAAACACACTACCTTACCACCTGGTTTTACCACGCGGTGCATTTCTTTTAGCACCGTCATGTAATCCGGCACGTTTCGCAGGCCGAATCCAATCGTCACGTAATCAAACGTGTTGTCTGGAAATGGTAGTTCCATCGCGTTACCGTGTATAAGCTCGATGTTTTTATGAGACGAACCGGCTACTTTTTCTTCGCCTATTTTTAACATATTTTGGCTAAAATCAAGTCCGACAACCTCACCTTTTTCACCGACAGCTTCCGCTAACGCTAGTGTCCAGTCAGCTGTTCCACAGCATACATCTAACGCCTTTGACCCTTTTTGAACATCCATTCGCTTCATCGTATCTTGACGCCATGCTTTATGGCGCTGAAAGCTGATTACAGAGTTCATTTGGTCATAGTTTTTATAAATTTTTTCAAACACATTATGGACGCGTTGCTCTTTTGATTGTTGCATTATTATCCTTCTCCTACAACCTTGATTGGGACTGTTTAAAACGTTGGAAGAGCTCATTTAGATCATTTTGTAGTTCCTCATCTAAACCAGACATCTTGCTTGCACTCTCTTGAATAAAGGCCTGTGAGCGTACAAGAGATGGATAAAGAATCGTCTCTAGACTGACCTCTTGTTCACCTTTGATTCGATCGGTCAAAAAAGATGTACGCGGCTTTTGACCATCCAATAGTCTAAACAGCAATTTCATATACATAGCATGTCCAAGTAAAGCTTGCCATTCAGGCTTTCCAAAATAACGACATAATGACTGAATCAGGGACGTTTCAATCGTATATAGATGTTCTAACGCTTCCTCAGTGGAAAGGTGATCTGTATAATATAATTTCATCTTTGCGACGTTAATATCTTTAATTCCTGCAGATGTTTCACGAATTAAGGAGATACTGCCTTGTTGTGAAAGATAAGAATAGTACAAACCACTGTAATAATCACCTGATAATACAGTAAGCTGCCTTTGCTTCAGCAGATCATTTTCTTGGAGTGCTTGAATCGTTACTAAATCATGGGCATCAAGTGCCGTTTGCACAAGCATAATGGAAGTTACATATGTTTTAAATTCTTCATCAGAAATAGGTAGGGTTTTTAAAAAGGAGCAGATATAAAATAATTTGTCTTCATCAATTTGTGGATGACGAATAAATTTTTTCATATATGAATGAGCAAGTTCTTTTTCAATGTGCTCTTTCATATCGGCAACTGTGTTTGTACTATTTTGCATGATCATCACCCTCTGTCTCCCTCTTACACATTTTATACGGTTGTTCTTCATTAGACCCTGTCAATTATATCATAACTATATATGAAAAAAACCTCTATTTTCTTTATTCTTACTACCTTCTAGGAAAGATATACCTCCCTAAAATGAAAATGCCTGTATCTATTCTCATAAAGACATCGCCCTTGGCCTTCTAAGTGAGGACAAACCGTTCACTTTAGAAAAACCCAGGGCGACTACGTGAATAGGGAAATGAAATACTTATCGCTTGGAATCAGATTCTACTTCACCATGACTTGTTTGAAGTGATGCTTTTCCTCTGATCTTAATTGCAGAAGTATGCTCTGTAAACTGAGCGATTAACACTTCACCTTTATCAAGCTTTTCGGAATGATGAAAGCGAGTATCTGCACCTCTCGTTAAGCCGATGACGTTGACTCCGTCTTCTAACGCTTTAATGACAATATATTCGTTTGCTCCATTACTTTTCATTTTACCTACTCCTAAAGTCTTATTGAGGCCGTTTAGCCTTAAGATTTAATTAATGAAAGCACTTCTGATCGTGCAGCTGCATCTGTTGCTAATACACCTCTAACTGCAGATGTAACCGTCGATGCACCAGGTTTTTTCACGCCGCGCATTGTCATACACATGTGCTCTGCTTCTACCACTACCATTACACCATGTGGCTCAAGAGATTCAACGATAGAGTCTGCCACTGTAGACGTAATTCGTTCTTGAAGCTGTGGTCGTTTTGCAACGGCTTCAACCGCGCGCGCTAATTTACTAAGACCTGTTACTTTTCCACCCTTTGGAATGTAGGCGATATGTGCTTTTCCATAAAACGGTACAAGATGATGTTCACACATAGAGTAGAAAGGAATATCCTTTACAAGTACTAATTCTTCGTGATCTTCACCAAATACTGTTTTAAAATGTTCTTTTGGATCTTCATTTAATCCTGAGAAAACTTCTTCGTACATTTTTGCTACACGTTTCGGTGTATCAAGTAATCCTTCACGATTTGGGTCTTCCCCTACTGCTTCTAAAAGTAATCGGATTGCGTGTTCAATTTGTTCTTTATTTACTTGTGACATTATTGTTCCTCCAAGACCATACATAGAATAAGTTTAAGAAGATTCTAGCATACGTATAAGTTAAAGGCAAAAAAGAAAGGTCGCTCAATGTGCGACCTTTCCCAGCTCTTTGACGGAACGAATCATGTTGCTGATTGTTCTTTATGTAAATGTATTATTTTACAGCATCTTTAAGAGCTTTACCTGGTTTGAATGCAGGAACTTTGCTTGCTGGAATTTCGATTTCTTCACCAGTTTGTGGGTTGCGACCTTTACGAGCAGCACGTTCACGAACTTCGAAGTTACCAAAACCGATTAATTGTACTTTGTCCCCATCTTTTAATGCATCTAAGATAGATTCAAAAACAGCGTCAACTGCTTTTGTAGCGTCTTTTTTAGAAAGTTCACTCGCTTCTGAAACAGCGTTGATTAAATCTGTTTTGTTCATGCCATTCACCTCCTCCCAAAAGTTCTTAATCCTAATATAATAGCTAGAAACCCTTGTATGTCAAGTGATTCTAGTAATTACTTATTTTCATTTGTTCACACTTTTCGTGAATTCTATACATGTAATTGCTTTGACACGCCTATCATAAACGATTTATTACTATAATTCAATCTTTTTTCCTTTAAAAAAGCGTAGAAAGCGTATGAAATCAACGTTAATGATACTTGGCTGATAAAAGATTAACATATGAAACAACCATGAATCAAGCTAAAACTATGTAATTTCGCTATATATTACTAATATTACATAAAAAATAAGCTTTTTCTGGAAATCGCTTTCAGATTTAGTAACATATTTCTCTTTTTAAGCGCTGACGGGCGCTCATAGCCTCTTAACAAGAATATTTCTTTGTTACTTCTTTACCCATTCCCTTCCGTTTTAATCCTTAATCCTCTTCATTTATATTTTCCTACCATAACAACCGTCTCATTTTCTACTTTCACACAAAAACAAAAGTAACTTTCCATCAAAAAAAGCCCCTTGTGAAAGGAGCTTTTTGGCCTAAAGGATGATGGCAATTAATCCGCCTGATCCCTCATTAATAATACGTTCGAGCGTTTCTTTAAGCTTATAGCGTGCATTCTCTGGCATTAAGGACAGTTTCGCCTGAATTCCTTCGCGAACAATAGAGCTTAAAGAGCGGCCAAAAATATCGGAATTCCAGATGGATAGCGGATCGTCTTCAAAATCCTGCATGAGGTATCGCACTAATTCTTCGCTTTGTTTTTCAGTTCCGATAATTGGTGCGAACTCTGATTCAACATCCACCTTAATCATATGAATAGACGGAGCGACTGCCTTCAAGCGGACGCCGAAACGGGCTCCTTGACGAATAATCTCTGGCTCATCTAAGCTCATATCAGCAAGGGACGGAGCGGCAATGCCATATCCGGTCTGTTTGACCATTTTCAAGGCATCTGACACCTGATCATATTCCGCCTTGGCATGAGCAAATTCCTGCATAAGCTGAAGAAGGTGATCACGTCCTCTAATTTCCACACCGACAACCTCTTTTAAAATTTGATCATAAAGATCGTCTGGTGCATATAGGTCGATCTCTGCAATCCCTTGCCCCATCTCAATTCCCGCTAGGCGAGCCTGCTCGATAAAATCATAGCCGCTAAAGTGTTCAACCACTCGGTCCACGTCACGAAGTCGTTTAATGTCTTTGACCGTGTCTTGAACAGCCCCTTGGTAGCTTTCACGAAGCCAGTGCTGATCCTTTAAGACCATGACCCAGCTTGGTAGATTTACGTTCACTTCAAGCACTGGGAACTCAAACAGCGCTTCGCGAAGCACGTTCAGTACGTCGTTTTCTCTCATCGTTTCAACACTCATCGCTAGTACAGGAATATCGTACTTCTCACTTAAATTTGCTCGAAGCTTCTCTGTGTTTGGATGATGTGGCTGAGCTGAATTGACAATCATAATAAATGGCTTACCGACTTCTTTTAGTTCTTCAATGACTCTTTCCTCAGCCTCAATGTAGTCCTCACGAGGAATTTCACCAATTGAACCATCCGTTGTCACAACTACTCCAATCGTCGAATGCTCTTGAATGACCTTTCTCGTTCCAATCTCAGCCGCTTCATGGAACGGAATTGGTTCTTCATACCACGGTGTTGTAATCATGCGAGGTCCATTTTCATCTTCATATCCCTTCGCTCCAGGAACCGTGTACCCTACACAATCTACTAATCGAATATTAACTTCTAAGCCGTCATTCACCTCAATATTGACCGCCTGATTCGGTACAAATTTAGGCTCTGTCGTCATAATAGTTTTACCAGCTGCACTTTGGGGTAACTCATCTTGTGCTCTTGCACGCTCTGCTTCACTTGAGATGTTTGGTAACACTACTAATTCCATAAACTTTTTAATGAAAGTAGATTTCCCTGTTCTTACTGCACCAACTACTCCTAAATATATATCTCCACCTGTACGTTCAGCGATGTCTTTGAAAATATCGAACTTTTCCAAAAAGATCCCCCTCCGATCTATTAGTTCATGGGTTATGGTATTCATTGCAAGAATAGAATAGGACATTATATAGTTATGACGTTGTCCTATTAAAATATGACTTTCAAAAAAACTTTTCTTTCATTTTGGTTTTTTCTTCGCTTCATTACGCGAGACTAGCATCAGGATCATCGAAAAAACCTTATTTATGTGCCCAGCTGGATGTGTCATAGATAAACTGAAAAGTCATTCTTCAATATGAAAAACCCTTTCTCTTTGATTTTATTCAGTGAGAAAGGGTTCATGACTTATTTTTCTAAAAAGACAGGTTCATCTTTTTTTGAATCAATCGTATACGGCAATGAATACGCAGGGACAAAATCAGAATGTTCCATCAATATTGAACGAATGTCTGTCCCTACCTGTAATTTCTCTTTCGTCTCCTTCATTTCTGCATACAGATCAGAGGAATAGTCTACAAACAATTTACCGTCTTGATTTACGATAAGAGGCAGATTATGACCTGTAAAAGGACTTTCAACGTAAGGCTCTTGATCAAGACCTAATTTTTTATAATTCAGTGCAAAGACTCCCTTGCCGAGAACCTTTCCAAATGGTACGTAACCGCTGTTACTTTCGCGGTACATATCCAAGCGTAGCGTGAGGTCACGAATTTTATCTGCCATTCGAACGTCAATCACTTTGACCGTTGGAGCTTTTTCAACGTTTACAAGCACGTATGAATAGACACCTCCGCTTTCAAAGGCTGTGCCCGGTGGTTCCTGCATGTATGAGGGCATGAGTTTGTTAAAATCAATGGGATATTTCTGATAGAGTGGTGTGCTCATGTCTCTCGTTTTGATGGGCAACAAACCTCCACTATCTGTTTGAAATTGGTTGACAGCTGTTTGTACAGCTGCTATTTGATCCTTATACGGCACTTGATTTTGCTTCAGCTGATCATCAGGGTACAAGCATCCTCCTAAAAGAAGCACAAGCCATACGGATAGGACACATAAGCTCCATCGTTTCATATTTCGTTTCCCGGCCATATGTATCATTATTGATCGACGGGTCCACTAAACACAACGAACACAATCATAATTCCAGCTACAATCATAAAACTGTATGCCACGAGGGCTGTTATCCCTTTTATAATTCCTTTTTTGACTTTGTAACGGCTAATATAAATAGCTAAAATTGCAATAAACATAAACCCCATCGATGAAAGCGCTATCCACATTTTCATTAAAGCTGGTGACATGACCCTAACCTCCCTCCCTTGTCCTCATATTATAGCATAGAAAGAATGAATAAAAATGGAAAAAAAGAAGGCCATGCATCTGCATGACCTTCTTTTTAACTTCGGCCTAAAATATTCGCTAAGTCTTCCATTTCATGTGTTTTCGTACGTGCCATTAAAGCATCTACCGCCTGTTTTGGATGAACATTATTGAACAAAACGTTGTATAAAGCTTTTGTTAAAGGCATTTGCACGTCGTATTTTTCAGCCAGCTGATAAGCAGCCTTCGTTGTACGAACACCTTCTACAACCATGCCCATGTTTGCCAGTACCTCGTCAAGGTTGTGTCCTTTACCGAGGAGATTACCAGCACGCCAATTTCGCGAATGAACGCTTGTGCACGTCACAATTAAATCTCCAATTCCGGTTAGACCAGAAAAAGTAAGCGGATTAGCACCCATTGCGGCACCAAGGCGCGCAATTTCAGCTAGTCCTCGCGTAATAAGCGCTGCTTTTGCATTATCACCATACTCCAGGCCATCTGTAATCCCAGCGGCAAGTGCAATAATATTTTTGAGCGCTCCGCCAATTTCCACCCCAATTACATCCGGGTTTGTATACACCCTAAAATAATGCTGGTTGTTAAAGAGCTCTTGTACCTCTTCTGCAGCCTGCATATTTTTTGATGAAACGGTAACAGTCGTTGGCTGTCTTTTACTTACTTCTTCTGCATGACTAGGCCCTGATAGGACGACAACGTCTTTTAATAGACGAGGCGGCATTTCTTCTTCAACAATTTCTGAAATACGAAGAAGTGAATCAGGCTCAATCCCTTTGCTGACATGAACAATTGTATATGGAGAATGCTCAATCTCAATAAGCTTTCTCAATACTTCTCGAATGGCTTTTGTCGGTACTGCAAGAATAATTGTGGAAACATCCTCTACAGCTTCCTGCAAGGAGCTATATCCAACAATTGAAGTTGGCAACTCGATCCCAGGTAAGAAGCGTTCGTTTCGATGTGTTTCATTAATCTCCTCAATCGTTTCGGAGCGATGAGCCCACAGCTTTACTTCATGACCATTATCTGCTAATACAAAGGCCAAAGCCGTTCCCCAGCTCCCTGCACCTAATACGCCGATACGTTTCATCTCAATCACATCCCTGTCTTTATTTACGAGGTCGTGCGAAAATTTTGATTGGCGTTCCTTCAAAACCAAAGGCTTCACGTAGTTTGTTTTCTAAGAAGCGCTCATATGAGAAATGCATAAGCTCTGGATCATTAACAAATACCACGAATGTTGGTGGTTGAATCGCCACTTGAGTCGCGTAGAAAATCTTCAGACGATTACCATTATGAGTTGGCGTAGGATTCATTGCCACTGCGTCCATAATTACATCATTGATAACAGTTGTCGGTACACGCTGTGAATGACTTTCACTTACCATATCAACAACAGGTAACAGCTTGTGCGTACGTTTTTTCGTTTTCGCTGATAAGAACACAATAGGTGCATAGCTTAAGAATAAAAAGTGCTCGCGAATTTTCTCTTCAAAGTCACGCATTGTTTTTTCATCTTTTTCAACTGTATCCCACTTGTTTACAACGATTACAACGGCTTTTCCTGCTTCATGCGCATAACCAGCAATTCGTTTATCTTGCTCAATAATTCCTTCTTCTGCGTTTAAAACGACTAAAACTACGTCAGAACGCTCAATCGCCTTTAACGCACGTAGTACACTATACTTTTCGGTACTCTCATATACTTTTCCTTTTTTACGCATACCTGCTGTATCAATAATCACATATTCTTGACCATCACGTACAAGCTTTGTATCAATGGCATCGCGCGTTGTTCCTGCCACATCACTAACGATGACACGATCTTCTCCTAGCATAGCGTTTACAAGCGATGATTTTCCAACGTTTGGACGACCGATTAAGCTAAACTTGATAACCTCGTCACCATACTCCTCTTCCCCTTCTTTCGGGAAGTGTTCTGCTGCTGCATCTAGAAGATCTCCTAATCCGATACCGTGAGTACCTGAAATCGGGAATGGCTCTCCAAATCCTAATGCGTAAAAGTCATAAATCTGCTCGCGCATTTCAGGATTATCAATTTTGTTTACCGCTAACACAACAGACTTCTTTGAACGATATAAAATCTTTGCAACCTCTTCATCAGCCGGTGTAACACCGTCTCGACCGTTTGTCATAAAAATAATAACGTCTGCCTCATCAATAGCAATTTCAGCCTGACTTTTAATTTGCGCTAAAAATGGCTCGTCTCCAATATCAATACCACCTGTATCGATAATGTTAAAATCATAATTCAACCATTCTGCTGAACTATAAATACGGTCTCTTGTTACTCCTGGAATATCTTCAACAATTGAGACACGCTCTCCTACAATACGATTAAAAATTGTCGATTTCCCTACGTTAGGACGACCAACAATCGCTACGATCGGTTTTGGCATGACACATCTTCCTCTCTTCTACTTCTTGTTATGTGCAGATCACATAGACAGAAGCGTTTTTCTACAATTTATCATCGTTAACGAACAAAACTCGTTCATTATTTACATTAATTCCATCATATATTCGTTCTTTTTTGCACCTAAATCCTCATTTACTCATGAAGCTTGTCTCATTCCATAAGAGACAACCACATCGGCTTCTTTTCAACTAGTATGTGACCTAAAAAAACGATAGAGGCGACTTCAAAATGGGTTATCTCCCTTTTTGAGTCGCCCCCCAGCCTAACTTAAACATTCTATCAAAAAATAACCTATTCAACAATATGATCTTTGACATTGATCTTATTTATTCGAAACACTTTGACGAGCCTGACTCCGCGTATAGCGGTTAACGTACTCGACTCCATAAGCAATGCCTTGCCAAACAAGGACCATCATCACTGCGTTTGCTGCAATGTCTAAAAAGGACAGCGCTCCTACTTGGTAATCGGTATAAGGTGATAGAATATAGCTGTACAAAAAGTCTCCTTGTCCTGCCCCAACCACAAGTCCGATTAAACGATGTTCAAATTCTTTTAGAAGTATACAGGTCACATATGCAAGCAGCAAAGCAAGCGCAAAGCGACGATCGAGAAAAAACCAGACAGGATCATACATTTCAAATAACAAATAGCTTGCATAGGCTAATGAAAGAATGACGGTTATAATACCCATTCGCACCTTAAGAGCACGGTCATAGTAGGTAAGGCGGCTGTAGCAACTGATGAGTAGAACGACAAGCGTTCCACTGACTAAAAAAGGCCCTACTTCTACTTTGATTGTAGAGGCGATAATGCTAAGTAAGAGAATATATACATAAATGAGTCGCTCTCTTCCCTCTTCTTTAAAAAAGGTCAGAATCGTCCACCCAATCCACGAAAACCAATAAAAAAAAATCCCTTCCATTTTACACTTCCTTCCTTATCCTCTCATTATGTATCATTTTTTGGGAACTTAATCGATTTCACACATAAAAGAGCAAGGAATGTAAAAAATAGAAACGTTCACTTAAAGGATTATTGAGGAGGTAGAATGATGGGAAAAGACCGCCAAGAAAAGAAGCTAAAACAATCCAAACGTGTAGAATCTGACCGTGACCAAGGACTTCACTATCCAGGCGCAACAAGCCTAGATACTCCTGAAGAAGCGAAAAAAACAAATCGTTAAAAAAACGCCCCTGTAAGGGGGCGTTTCATTATGAACGACGCGCAAAAGCCGTCGTATCAATTCCTCTTTGATTTAACCAATGATACGAGTCACCTGAAAGAACGACGGGAGCCTGCTTTAACTCCTCAATAGACGTTGCCCCAACTGCTGTCATAATCATCTTCAATTCTTTATGAAGGTGATGAACCTCTTCAATGACTGCTTCTTGCCCTTCATCTACTAGCACCTTTAAAAAGTATCCGGCCATTCCAGTAGCAGAAGCGCCTAAGGCTATTGACTTCCCAACATCAAGCGAAGTTTGAATTCCCCCTGACCCAATGATTGAAAGGCTCGGCACAGAGGAAGCCACTTCCGCAAGAGACGTGACTGTCGTAATTCCCCATTCATCAAAAAATGCAAGCTCTCGACTTCTTCGCTTGTTTTCAATTCGTGAGAAATTTGTCCCACCGTAGCCGCCTACATCGACAATCGGAACGCCAATTTCTTCTAACTTCTTCACCGTTTCCTTCGTCATTCCGTAACCTACTTCTTTGACGATCACCGGAACCTCTAGTTCCTTTACAAGTGCTTCAATGCGGCGAAGAGCTCCTGAAAAATGACGATCTCCTTCAGGCATGACAAGCTCTTGAATAATATTCAAATGTACTTGCATCGCATCAGCTTCAAGCATATCCACCGCTTTTTTTGCCTGATCGACCGTCGCTTCGCTGCCTAAATTTGCAAAGATCTTCCCCTTCGGATGCCTCTTTCTTACAATTCGATACGTAGACTCTTCTTCTGTGTTTTTAATGGCAGACATTTGTGAGCCTACCGCTAGAGCCAACCCGCATTCATTTGCTATTTCCGCAAGCGCATGATTAATATGTTCTGTTTCTTTACCTCCGCCACCTGTCATCGCATTGATAAAAATCGGCGAACTTAACGTAAGTTCGCCGATTTTTGTTTCTATTTGAGTTCCGTCGACATTTGTATCGGGCAGGCTATTGTGCACAAACCGCACATCTTCAAACCCATGCAGACGATGCTGACCCGTATGGATGGCGTGATGGATGTGATCAATTTTACGTTTTTCTCTATTCACCAGGCATCACCATTACTTTAATTTTTTTAACTGATCGCCAATCATATCTCCTAACTGGAAACCTCTTGTCTCTTCCGTAGGCTCATACTCTTTGTAGTCTTGACGTTCTTGCGCTTCTTCTAATTCACGAATGCTGAGCGATAGGCGTTTATCTGCTACATTCACTTCGAGAACTTTCACTTTAACAGTATCTCCTTCTGATAACACTTCATGCGGAGTACCGATATGCTTATTTGAAATGTGAGAGATATGCACAAGTCCTTCCACACCAGGCGCGATTTCAACGAACGCACCAAATGAAACAAGTCGTTGCACTGTTCCTTCAATTACATCACCGGCCTGAACTTTCTCGCCGATATGATCCCATGGACCTTCAAGCGTATCCTTGATTGATAGAGACACGCGGCCATTGTCCTTATCAACAGATAAAATCTTCACCTTCACTTTTTGACCTTCTTCAACTACTTCAGACGGATTGTCTACGTGTTGATGAGAAAGCTGTGAAATATGGACAAGTCCGTCAAGACCACCAATATCAACAAAAGCACCGAAGCTTGTTAGGCGCTGCACCGTTCCTTCAACAACTTCTCCTTGCTGTAAGGACGTTAAACGAGCTTCTTTTTTATTCAGCTGCTCTGCTTCTACAACCGCACGATGAGAAAGGATCACGCGATTTTTTTCTCGATCCAGTTCAACTACTTTTACTGAAAGTGTCTGACCCTTGTACTCTTCAAAGTCGTCTACAAAGTATGTTTCTACTAATGACGCAGGAATAAAGCCTCTTACTCCAATATCAACAACTAGTCCGCCTTTAACAACTTCCTTCACTTCTGCTTCAAATACTTCTCCTGAGTCAAGCTTCGCTTCAAGATCTTCCCAAGCAAGTTCTGCATCGACTGCGCGCTTCGATAAAACTAACAGCTCGTCTTCAACTTTTGTTACTTTTGCTTGAAAACTAGCGCCTTCTTTAATCGCGTCACCTGCTTTTTCAACGTGCAGGCTTGAAAGCTCACTAATCGGTACGATTCCGTCTAGCTTACTGTTTTCTACCTCCACTAGTACTTGTTTTTCTTCAATTTTTGTGACCGTTGCTTTGACAACGTCACCGATCTGTAAGTTGTTTACCTCTACGTTATTCATATCTTCCGTCATTTTTATTTCCTCCTTTATTACCCACCTAGTAAATATGTATTTTCTGAATATAAAACATGTATGCTTAATATTGAGAACATGCCTTAGTTGTGTAGCATCGGAGTTCAATGTAAAAATCTTCTTTGTAACTAACTTCTAATAAAAGTACCCTTTTTGTCAAGAAATAAGCATCTCTTTACTGGTGTTTGTCTAATAATTCGGCAATTTTACTCATGATCACATCTGTTACTACTTCAGCTGAAGCACGCTCCTGCTTATAAGTCGTTAAATCGATAGGTTCACCGTACACGACTTTTACCTTCTTAAACTTCCGATAAGGACCGATTACGGCACATGGAACAACTGCCGCTTCCGAACGAAGGGCAAAAAAACCTACGCCGGCTAAACCTTTTCCTAATTTTCCGTCTTTACTTCTCGTACCCTCTGGAAAAAGTCCTAACACTTTACCTTCTTTTAAAATTCCAAGACCTTTTCGAAGTGCTTCCCGATCACTCATCCCTCTTCGAACCGGAAAGGCTTCTAGTTTAGGAAGGATGCTTTTTAATAAAGGTAATTTAAACAGTTCTTCTTTTGCCATGAACGAAACCGGACGGGGGCACGTAATTCCCACAGCCGGCGGGTCAAGGTTATCTATATGGTTACTGCAGACGATTACTCCACCTTCTGATGGAACGTTCTCTGCTCCGACCACTTCAAATCGGTAGACGGGGGACAAAATCCCTTTTACTGCTGAACGTGCAAACGTATAAAAGCTCATTTCTTTCAAGCCCTTTCATTAATAACTGTCATAATTTTATCTACTACCCCTAAAATATCCAAAGACGTGGTATCAATCTCTACTGCGTCATCAGCTTTTTTCAACGGTGATACTTCACGTTCAGAATCCAGCTTGTCTCTTTGAGCGATCTCCTCTTTTAACTTCTCTAAATCTGCCGGAAATCCTTTTGAAAGATTTTCTTCGTATCGTCTTTTTGCACGTTCCTCTACTGAAGCAAGCAAAAAGATTTTCACTTCTGCATTTGGTAAAACGTGTGTACCAATGTCGCGACCATCCATGACAACGCCACCTTGGTTGCCCATTTGCTGCTGTCTAGCCACCATTTCTTCACGCACTGTTCGGTGCCTAGCAGTAATTGAAACAGAATTCGTCACTTCAGAAGAACGAATTTCTCTTGTTACATCTTTACCATCTAATAGAACCGCTTGTCCAGCTTCTGTTTGCTCTAATTGAATGGTTGTTTGTTTTAACACTTCAAGCAACGCTGTTTCATCTTCTAAATGTACGCCATTTATTTGGGCTTTATATGTTAACGCTCGGTACATTGCACCTGTATCGACATAAATATATGACATTTTTTCCGCAATAATTTTCGCTACTGTACTTTTCCCTGCTGCTGCGGGCCCGTCAATAGCAATCGAAATTGTTTTCTTCATAAGAGTCCTCCTTCTATCCTCATCTCATCGCTGTTGAAATAAAGGATGACGCAAAAAAGAGCAGGTCCATTTCCCTGCACTTTCCTCGCTTTTATTGTGTTTTATTTTAGCATAAGTTTATTTACTGGTCGAATGTTTCCACAATTTTAGTGAAATTATTCTTCGTTACGCCCTCATATTGGATAACCTTTGAAAAATAGCTGCTGTAATCGCTAAAAAGAAGGATTGACTGGGCCACAAGTAAAAAAAGGAACTGAATTATAACAAGCTTCAGCAAAATCTGTTCGACTCTTTTCATCACACTAGTTCTCCCTCATAGAAAGTATTAAAGCAAAGACGACTTTACTTATCAGAATGAACTAGAATGCTGTTTCTTATACCTCTAGATAACCCCTTTGTTCTTCAACTCTAGCTGCCTTTTAAAAACATAGCGGATAATATTCCCACGATCTTCTGTGGAAATATTCGTAAACAGCAGTGATACGCGGGCAGGCTCTCGGTCTGTCTTTGCACTAATTCGAATGATTGTCGCTGGAAGTGTCAGCGTGAGAACCTTCCCATCTCCACCAGGTATATCAAAAGACACGACGATTTGATGATGCCTTTGAAGATTCGCTTGATCCTTTAAAAGAGCCGCAAATCCCCCTGCGCTGATATCTAACATTTTTGTTTGAAACGGTAAAAATTCGTTTTTCGTCGAAAAAAATTGAACAGAAAGAGATGCCGGAACACGTACAAATTGACGTCGTTGCACCCGTTTAAGTGACTCTGGGAGCAACAGCTTAATAACAGGAATATTTCGAACTGCGCGCCCAATGACCGAACTATTAAAAGCATAAACGTTGTTATCTCTTCCTAAGAAGGTAATACGAAGGTTTGTTTGATTAACTAAAAAGACGGTTTTGTCCGTTGCTTCGTTAATAGGATAGCTAATGTAGACATATCCATTTTCTAAATCTGCTACCTTACATTTGTACACAGCTCGATCAATTGAAGCCGTATCCTCTAAAGTAAGCGTCATTCCAACTTGAATCATTTCTCCAACTCCTCGTGATGATCGCCTATATATACCCATTTTACACTATTTTTTCTTTTTTTTGCTACATAAATAGGTATTTATAACTAAAAAATAAGACCTACATCTGTTCCAGTAGGTCTTATCTCTTGTTATGATTGATCGTACAGCGCTTCAGCATTCTTTAATTTGTCTACTTTTTCTTCACGACCCGTTTTTGCATTTACGAAAATTCGGTACGTGTCATCATTAATCGTTCCTAAAAATTCATAACAAAGTACTTCCTCATTAAGGTCGTTGTTTATGATCGCTAGACGATCTTCCATTATTTTCACATTCTCATTTATCTTCTTCATAGCCTCTTGCTTCGTCAATTCTGGCTTTGGTATTTTACGAAGGCGGTGCGTAAGTAAAAAGTCTTTCGCAGAGAAACCAACGATATTTCCATTTTGCAGCGACACTTTCATTTTCACAGCATCCGGATAAATCCAAACACCGTCTTGCTCTTCTACATAGGTGAACACGCCTGTATTATCATACTGGGTGCTTTCGGCCATTACGAGACTAACAAATCGCTGTTTCTTTAAAAATTTGTTTGATTTCTCCATAGCCTGATTCAAGCTGATATTCGTTTTTTTGCTATCCTCTGTTGAAAGAATCCAAATTGGATAGCCACCTTTTTTTGTAACATCCATATAGATTTCATTTTTCGTATCAGGATCTTTGATGGTTAAACTATAAGCATCATATTTTGATTCTTTTCCACTTTCAGTGACCGTAATTTTTTCATTTCCTTTTAGAGTTAAAAATGAACGGGCAACCTGTTTCGCTTGTTCCTCGCTAATTTTCTTGCCTTTTAGCTGAGAAAAGTCTTGATTTTGCTGTGAGACGGTTACAAAGCTTGGACCAAAGTCTGATTCATCGTAGCCTTCCATGCTTTTTTCAACCGTTTTTAATCCATCCACAATGGTGTTATCTTCCGACTTTTCGTTCGTAGCAAGGGCAAGCTCTACGTCCATCCAGCGTAAATTTTCGCTAAGGACCATTTGTTGAACATGACGTAATTCATTTTGGATATCTGTAGACGTTTTATATAATGATTTTAATGTTTTATATTCATCGCTTGATAGCGGCTCTTTACTTAAATCACGAACCGCAGCTCGGTAGCTAAAGTTTCCGACGTTTGCGAGAAAATCTTCTGTTTTATTAAATGGTAACAGCGCAAGAGGAAGCTGACCGACGTTTTCCTGCGCTTCAGATGTCAAACGCCATACCTCAGCTAAAGCAGGAGACAAACTTTCTCTTGAACTCATTGCGAGCGTATTCCCAATTTTGTTGTTTAACAGATCCATTTCGTACGTTAAATCATGAAAAGCACGCTGATAATTATTTTCTGCCTGCATTAATACAGCGGTTTTTTGCTGATGCTCTGTATATCCCCAGTATCCAACTCCAATGACGCCAACGGCTAGAATAACAATTAGAATATTACGTATCAAATTCATTCACCCCTTTATTTACAGAAAATATGTTTCCCGATTTGTTTAATTTGTGGTCGAGACCAAATCCATGCGCTAGTCGCCGTGTTTGGGTTGAAATAGTACAGTGCATCACCCGTTGGATCCCAGCCGTTAATCGCATCAATAACGGCTTTTTCGGCCTGCTGGTTTGGCTCAAGCCAAATCTGACCATCCGCTACAGCCGTAAATGCACCAGGCTCAAAAATAACCCCTGCTACGGTATCAGGGAAGTTTGCACTGTCCATTCGGTTTAAAATAACGGCTGCCACTGCTACTTGACCTACATATGGCTCACCGCGTGACTCTCCGTACACGGCATTTGAGATTAACTTAATATCATTTTGTGTAAATCCACTAGGAACGTTAACAGCGCTTTGCTTTTGCTTAGGGGCTTCTTTCTTGCCTCCGCTTTGATTGTTATTCGCCTGTTGTTTGCCGCTGTTGTTATTACCTGAGCTATTTCCTTTGGACGGCGCACTTTGACCGCCTTTTCCGGATTGCCCGTAATACTTAAATTTTTTCCCTTTGTGCATTTCCTTTTTTACATATTGTTCTTGATATTGCGTGACGCTTACGAGCTTTTGTCGCGTTTTTAGTCCACCTAGTCCGTCTACTTTCATACCAAATTCATATTGAAAGTTACGAAGAGCCCAGTACGTACTCCAACCAAACACTCCGTCAATCTTTCCATTGTAAAAACCGACATACTGAAGACGAGACTGCAATTCAATTACATCATCCCCAACGGCGCCGTGCTGAATTACCTGATTTGAAAAAGCACGAGCTTCGTTTCCAGTGGGTAAAATAGAAAATAGTGCTGTCATCACCATTAAGCCACTAACTAACATCCATTTGCGTACTCGTTGAAACGATCGCATATTATAACCTCCTACATGATGCCAATCTCACGATAGGAGTATTTTCTGTAAAGGGTGACATTTTATACAGTAACTTAATAAATTTCTCCAGATAAAAAAGCGCAGGGATGAGGAGCATCCCTGCGCTTTTTTATGAATCCAACGATCGTTCATGTTTTTATAGTGCTTTACTTGCTTTGTTAAAAGTGAGTTGCTTTGCTTGCTTCGCCTTACGCAAGCCTAACCACCATAGATAACACATGAATGGAATAATGACTAACACCCAGTTTGTAAATGCGATGAGAATGTAGTCGTATGCTCCGTGTAAAAAAATCGGAATCGTGAGTGAAAGCACAATCCATTTTTGCCTCTTTTGAGCCTTCGTCTCAAATTTCCCTCGCCCAAGATAATAGCCCATAATCACGCCAAAAAGCGCGTGACTTGATACCGGAAGCATAGCTCGTCCAAATGCATCATGTAGGCCATTGGCAAACAAGTATAAAATATTTTCTACGGTCGCAAACCCAAGAGAAACGGCTGCTCCATACACGATACCATCATAATGTTCATCAAATTCGACGTGCTGGTAAATCGTGAAAAATAAAATAAACCATTTAAAAAACTCTTCTAAGAGACTAGAGGATACAAATGCTTGCAAAAGCGCTGAATGAAAAATGTGTTCCTCTTTCACTACATATTGAATAAACATAATCGGCAATACTAGAATAGCGCCAGATATGAAGGTGCGTAACACCATCGTAATCGGTTCGGTTTCCAGCTCATCTTTCAAGTAAAAATAACTTAAAAGCGCTAACCCTGGGGCGATTCCTGCCGAAATGATTGTTAGCATAAAAGAGCCTCATTTCCTCTATTTTTTTTAATCGTATCATGTTATGGTAAGAAAGAAAATGAAATGACATTGATTATCCAAATTTTTCTTAAAAGGAGCTACATATGAAAACTGTTTTAATCTTACATACTGGTGGAACCATTTCAATGAAAGAAGATACAACTGGTGCCGTGAAGCCAGATGGACGTAATCCTCTTGCCGACACAGCGCCTTCTTTGAAAAATTTAGCAACGATTATTTCAGAGGAAATTTTTTACCTTCCCTCTCCACATATGACACCAAAAGATATGCTGATTATTTCAAATCGAATTAAAGAAAAAATAGATGAAGACAACTCCATTGATGGGGTAGTCATTACACACGGTACGGATACGTTAGAAGAAACGGCCTACTTTTTAGATTTAACGCTAGATATCGATGTTCCTGTCGTACTAACGGGTGCAATGCGTTCAAGCAATGAAATCGGATCAGATGGTCTCTATAATTTAATTAGCGCCATCCGAGTTGCTACAAGTGAAAAGGCACGTCAAAAAGGCGTTCTTGTTGTCATGAACGATGAAATTCATACGGCCAAAAACGTAACAAAAACTCATACAAGCAATGTGGCAACGTTCCAAAGCCCACAATACGGCCCCATCGGAATGGTCACAAAAACCGATGTTACGTTTCACCATACGCCAAATCATCTAGATGTTTATTCTATTTCAGACGTTTCCAAAAATGTACTTTTATTAAAAGCCTATGCAGGGATGGACGAGCAGATTTTCAATGCCATTCAAACGATTCCGATTGATGGTCTTGTCATTGAAGCACTTGGACAGGGAAACCTCCCTCCAACAACCGTACCAGCCATTACGCATCTTATCCAAAAAGGCATCCCTATTGTTCTTGTTTCCCGCTGCTTTAACGGAATCGCTCAAGATGTGTATGGATACGAAGGAGGCGGCAAACAGTTAAAGGATCTCGGCGTTATTTTCTCCAATGGATTGAACGGTCAAAAGGCCCGTCTAAAGCTGCTTGTGGCTTTAGAAACAACACATGATCATGACAAGCTGCAATACCTCTTTAATCAGTAAAAAAACGGCACCTGTTAAGGGTGCCGTTTTTTTATACGCCTCTTTTTTGTGTAACGTAGGATGCGATTTGTCCACCGTGAAAACGACCGTTTTCAATGAAGATTTCATTCACGTTGTTACCTGCTGCAATGACACCTGCAATAAAAATACCTTCTACATTTGTTTCCATCGTATCGACATTATGAACAGGTCTACCCGTTTCTGCGTCGATCTCCACACCCATTTTTTGAATAAAGCTGTGGTCAGGATGGTAGCCTGTCATCGCAAAAACGAAATCGTTTTTCAGACGACATTCGTTGCCATTTTGCTCATAAACTACGGTGTCTTCCGTTATTTCTTTCACAGCCGCATTGAATTCCATACGCACTTCACCATTGCGAACAAGGGCTTCAAATTCTGGTAAAATCCATGGTTTAATACTCGAAGAATATTCGCTGCCACGGTAGAGAACTGTCACTCTTGCTCCACATTTCACAAGTTCAAGCGCTGCGTCCACGCTCGAATTTTTTCCTCCTATTACCACCACATCTTTATCAAAATAAGGATGTCCCTCTTTGAAATAGTGCGCCACTTTTGAGAGTTCTTCTCCTGGCACGTTCATGTAATTAGGATGATCGTAGTAACCTGTTGCGATGACAACGTGCTTCGCTTCATACGTTTGCTTTGTCGTACGCAAGCGAAATGCTCCGTCATCCTGCTTCGTCACATCTTCTACCTTTTCAAAAGGATGGATACGTAAATCTTTGCGTTTTGCTACCTGGCGATAATAAGCGAGCGCTTGATTACGCTTTGGCTTCCGCTGTTCAATAATAAATGCAACATCACCAATTTCTAACTTTTCACTTGAGCTAAAAAACGTTTGATGAGTCGGATAGTGATAAATCGCATTCACAATGTTCCCCTTTTCAATCACTAGGGCATCGATCCCTTCATTTTGAAAAGCAATCGCCGCTGCTAATCCACAAGGACCTCCCCCAATAATAATTACTTCTTCTTTCTGCATCTTGCTACACTCCTCTATTGATATCAGCTTGCTGTTTGATCTATTACGTAATATGCTCAACTACTGTTCAAAGTTCAGTTGAGAAGTTTTTCCGCACAAAAAATCTCCTACCATATAAATGATAGGAGATTTTTTCATATCTGGCAACTAATTAAGGTTTAGATCCACCCGCGGAAACGAGATGCTTCCGCCATCTTTCGAACCCCAACCATATACGCTGCAAGACGCATATCAACTTTACGCGTTTGAGCCGTTTCATAAATACTATTGAATGATTTCACCATTACTTTTTCAAGCTTTTCTTCTACTTCTTCTTCTGTCCAATAGTAGCCTTGATTATTTTGAACCCATTCAAAATAGGATACTGTAACGCCGCCTGCACTGGCAAGAACGTCTGGGACAAGTAAAATGCCGCGCTCTGTGAGAATTTGCGTTGCTTCTAACGTCGTTGGACCGTTGGCCGCCTCTACGACGATTTTTGCACGGATGTCATGCGCATTTTCTTCCGTAATTTGATTCTCAATTGCTGCAGGAACTAAAATATCACATTCTAATTCAAGCAGTTCTTTATTCGTAATCGTATTGTTGAAGAGCTTTGTAACCGTTCCAAAACTGTCACGTCGGTCTAATAAGTAATCAATATCTAGACCTTCTGGGTCATGAAGGGCACCATAAGCATCCGAAATCGCAATAACCTTTGCTCCTGCATCATGCATGAACTTTGCTAAGAAGCTTCCTGCATTTCCAAACCCTTGTACCACTACGCGAGCCCCTTCAAGGTTAATTCCTTTACGTTTTGCAGCTTCACGTATACAAAGCGTTACGCCTTTTGCTGTTGCCGTTTCGCGTCCATGGGAGCCTCCTAAAACAAGGGGCTTCCCAGTAATGAAACCAGGTGAATTAAATTCATCAATACGACTATATTCATCCATCATCCATGCCATAATTTGCGAGTTCGTAAATACGTCTGGAGCTGGAATATCTTTTGTAGGACCTACTATTTGGCTGATCGCCCTTACATAACCACGGCTAAGTCGCTCAAGCTCACCGAATGACATGTTTCTTGGGTCACATACGATTCCACCTTTACCACCACCATACGGCAAATCAACAATGCCGCATTTAAGGCTCATCCAAATAGAAAGCGCTTTCACTTCTTTTTCACTTACTAGGGGATGAAATCGAATTCCTCCCTTTGTTGGACCTACCGCATCGTTGTGCTGAGCACGATAGCCAGTAAAAATCTTAACCGAGCCATCATCCATGCGAACAGGTATTTTCACCGTCATCATACGAAGCGGCTCTTTTAACAATTCATAAACTTCTTCAGGATAGCCTAGTTTGTCTAAAGCTTTATGTATTACAATTTGCGTTGCTTTTAAAACATCATGCTTGTCTTCTTGGTCGTGTTTTTGATCTTGTGTTTTGTCGGCTACCATCGACCGAACCTCCTAAAATCAATCAATTAGCCCAACGGCTTCTTTCATGACATAGTATACACTTTTCCCAAACTTATGCAAAGAAAAAATAGATACTTTTCACATTTTTTCATCAACTATCAGAAAACGCTTTCGAAACATTTAGGAGAGTGTTAAAATAATTATTTGCAGTCTGCGTATGATACGTTTTGCTGCTGTTTTTACATTAAAAAAGAAGACGCTATAGAAAAAAGCAAACACAAAAAAGACCTCTTACGCAAGGTCTTCTACATGTTTTCTCGTACTATTAGTTTATTAAAAAATGGCGCGAATATTTGATAGCGCATTATGTTCCATCAGAAGCTTTCCATACTCGTGCACGCGATACTTTGTTGTTGTAGAAGGACTACCAAATTCCGCAAAAATGGCGATGAGATCATTTAAATCAATCTCTTCCTGAGAAGCATGATCCACAAGTATATAAAAGCGGTTCTCAAAAGAATACAAGGTGCTTTCAACGACTAGAGAAGAAGACAGTGTTTTTGCTAATTGAATCACATCTTCAAATGTTTGAAACTCAAAAAACATGTCGTGACTTTCATCGAGCGTCACTTGCATCTCAATATAATCGTTTGCGTAATCATCCTCCAGGTCATCCTCATAAACTTCGTCTCGAGTAGTGACGATCACAACCATCCCCTGTGCTTGCAAGGAAAATACCTCGACGGAAAGAAACTGCGTGGGTTTGAAATCCAATTCTTCGCTCGCTTGTTCAATCATGTCGCGAAAAAGCTGTTGAACCTTAAGCGAATTTCGCCATAGATCTTCTTTCGTAAGACCTCTGTCTAATAAATCGTCTAATGTAAGAAAAATTTTGATCTTATCATAATTTAGACGTTCTAATCGCATATATGCCCCTCCCCGCTCACAGTCATACCCATCTACTTCTATTACTTCATCATATGAAATTTCTGGAAGATGGTGCTTTGTATATTACTAAGAGTTTACCCCTTTCACTTGAAAAATACAAGATATTAAGAACTTTCTTTTTCAAGCCCCTCTTGAAGCCATTTGTTCCAATGCTCTTTTGTGTTTCCTAATAAAAAACCATTGATTTCTTTTTTTTCAGCTGCCGTCATCTGATCAAAAGCATATCCTCCGAGACCGATCTGTAAAAAAGGAAACTTTTCAGCTAATCCGCGGGCAATCTCAACCGTCTTCGGTGCATTATGAAGCATCGTACAAGACATAAAATAAAACGTTGGATTAACTTCCTCTACAATCGTTTCAATATCGTTGTCATCAATACTCGTGCCGAGGTAAATGACTTCGAAACCTTTTCGGCGTAAAAATAAAGTGAAAATGAGTAGCCCTACCTCATGCGTCTCTTCTGGTCCACACACGGCAATTGCTTTTGGAAGCAGCCCGTTAGATGGAAGAGAATAAAAAATCATGCTAATACGATTTTTCAAGATTTGAGTGGCATAATGCTCATGAGCACTTGTAATTTTATGATTCTCCCACATATCACCAATTGTAACGAGCAGTGACCCCAAAATTTCAATAACCACCTTTTCAACCGAATATAGGCTAAATGCTTGGTTAATTAAATCTTGAGATTTTCCCTCTTCAAACGCAAGGAGCAACTTCAGCAGCTGATCACGAATTTTACGAGGTGATTCTACTTCTTCCTCTTCTTCTGTATCAATATGTCCCACTTCATTTTCCAAAATGGACACTGCTTGGCTAATGGTAAAACCGTTCTCCACTTTTTCTGCTAGCCACTTCAACTTTTTTAAATCTTCCTCTGTATACAAACGATGACCAGAATCGTTACGAACCGGATTTAAGATCTGGTATCTTCTTTCCCATGCTCGTAAGGTTCCTGGCTGTATCCCTACTAAATTTGAAATAGCTTTAATATTATATTTTCCGTCTTGAGAAGTCATACGTACCCTCCACCATCTATACTCAGTTATTTGCATTATATTCTAATGTAACCTTTGTGTAAAATTCGTATATGCTTTGTATAGTGGTAGAACATCTCATATGCAACAAGATTACTTCATTTTTTTCAATGTTACGTAATTTGCTTCACTTTTCGCTTCTAAGCGCAGTGGCAGTTTGGTCGTTCCATATCCATTACTTACAAACAACAACGTATTTTTACTTTTTTTAAATCCACCTTTTTCATAAGGTCCTTGATTAAAAACGCGAATTTGCCCTCCATGAGTGTGCCCACTTAACACGAAGGAGATCTGGTGCTCTGCTTTAATTTTATGTACAATATCAGGATTATGGCTGACAAGCAGACGAAAACCAGGCTCTTCACAGTCGCTGAGCGCCAAATCTAGGCGATCACGTCGTTCAGACAAATCATCCACCCCTAATAGATAGAGAATTTCCTCCTTTTCTGATTCAAACTTAACCGCTCGATTATCTAGAATGGTGACCCCTTCATTTAGCATTAAGGCATCTAGCTCATGATAATCGACTTCATAATCATTATTCCCCCAAACAAAATATAGCGGTCCTATTTTTTTTAACGCCTTTAGATTTGCTCGAATTTGTTCCATCGGGACACCTTTTTCAGCCAAATCTCCTCCAATAATCACTAAATCTACTGTTCCACTTATCTGATCGAGAAGCTTTGATGAAACGAGACGACGATGAATATCGGAAATAAAGAAAATGCGAATTTCACCAAAACTATCAGGAAAATCAGCTAGTGGCACTTCATGATACACGACTCGATTCCGTTTTGCCTCCGCAAACATATATACAAGCAGTCCTGCTCCTAGTACAAGTAATAGTACAATAATGCCCATATGTCCTCCTTATGCAACAAAAGCGTTACTCCTAACAAGACAAATAGAAAGACCCTTTCTCTGAAGCATTTACTTAGAGAAAAGGCCTTATGTCTACTGCCATAGAAGCGTACACCTTATTTGTTCTCGTGATATAAATTAACTCCGAACTGTTCCTTCATCACTTTAAACACGTGCTGCCTTGCTTCCCAACGTTCTTCGGTCGGCCATAAATCCGTGCTTTTTTTGATTAGCTCACAGCGTAGGTCATGATATTCTTTCTCTGCTTTTTCTCTTTTTTTATTCAGCTGAATGCCATATCCATACAAAAAGGCAATGAACAATATCGCCATGAGATGATAGCTTGTTCCAAATAAAAAGTCCACGATTACTCCCATATGAAACGAGGCAACCGATTGGAGCGCATATAGTATATATAATAGAAATAAAAGCGATGAAAATAAGGCAATTAGCTTTGCGTGTTTTTCCTTTCGCTCTAATCGGTCAAATTTCACTTTACGATCCACGATATTTTGCAAAAAACACTTCGTAGCTTCATCTGTTTCACGACCAAGTGCTTGAATAGACAATTCCATGTAATCCCCCCCCATACGATACATATGAGGTTGTCTCACATTTCATTCATCTACATTTCTATATTTAAGCTGCATTCCTAGCAAAAAGTCAATAACAAAATGAGCAAAAATCGTCACACATAAGTTCCCCGTTGCTTGAAATAACCATCCAATAAAAAAGCTGAGCACCACAACAGAAAGAAGTAAAAACCATTTGGTTAAATAACGAATATGCACGAGCGCAAATACAATGCTCGCCCATAAAATACCGAGATTCGCTTGAAGAACCCCACGAAACAAAATTTCCTCGGTAACAGCAATCATCATACAAAGAACGGTTAAATGTTTAAATGAGCGGTTGCGAAAAATCCGTTCGTTAATTCCTCCATCATCATACAAGCGCTCAGGCAATACTTTCATCATAATATTATCAAGCACCACAACGATAAGTCCGCTAATGCCACCAAATAAAAAGATAGCCTGCGGGTCCCACTTCCACAGCTTCCAAAACTGTTCCCAATGATCAAACAGCCAAAAGCCAAGTCCCAATGATAGGACAACTAATATTCCTTGTGTGATATATACTTGTCCAATCAACTGGCGATCTGACATTTGCGCTACGATTTCACTTTGCTTTGAGGCCATTTTTCTCACTCACTTTGTTTAAGTAATCGTGCTAATTCACTTTTCCAATCGGTAAACTCCAGGCGCACGGAACGACTTGTTCCTTCGTAATCATGAAGATTGAGTCCACAGCGATCACAGCAAGCATCAGGCCGTTGAACCAATGACTCCTCATAGTAATGAAGCAGCTGCTCCCTTCTACAAATAGATGAATGCACAAATTGCTTCATCACATGTAACTTTCGGTACTTTGCTTCCACTCGCTTTTGAACAACATCGATTAAGTATTGATGCACATCATTCAAAGGCATTGCTGGATGAATCCATGATTCCCTAATGATGCCGTGAGTCTGGAGATGATGCTTAATAAACCGCCAATGCGTTTCATTCACATGCAAATAAACGGCGACGTTTTGCTCAAATTCTTTTAGTGAAATAAGACCATTCTCGTTACGTGTATGCATGTGTAAGTACCTCAGCACTTCTTCAATAATTGAGATAGACGGAAGCTCTAATTCAATTAAAGAATGCGACAAGTCTTCATCAGATGCGTGATAAAAAGCTAAAGCAAGACTTCTTTCCCCATCACGTCCTGCACGACCAATTTCTTGAAGATAGGATTCTAACTGCGTAGGAAGATGAAAATGAATAACAAAGCGAATGTCACTTTTATTAATTCCCATCCCAAACGCACTCGTGCAGCAAATAACATCTAGCTGATCATTAACAAACTGCTGCTGAACAAGCAGACGCTGATCATGTTCCATTCCACCGTGATAGAAAGCGACGCGCTCCGTGCCATGATCTTTCAGCAACATGGCTAATGATTCTGTCCATGTTCGACTCGAGCAATAAATAATGCCAGGCTTTTGAAGCTTTTTCACCGTTTCAAGAACCCGCAGCTTCTTTTGTTCAATATCTTCTACCTGTTCGACGTAAAGCGCAATGTTCGGACGATCAATGGAATAGGTTAAAATCCGCGGGTGCTCTAGATAGAGCTGTGTCTGAATGTCATGAAGAACTTCTTTCGTTGCTGTAGCTGTCAGCGCCAAGCAGGTCGGTTCTCCAAGCTTCTTCCACACGTCACCAAGGCTCGAATAGTCCATTCGAAAATCATGTCCCCATTGCGAAATACAATGGGCCTCGTCCACGACAAACAAACGTAGCTTTGCACGCTTTAGTGACTGAATGAAAGCCGGTGCTTGTAAAATTTCCGGCGAAGCATAAATATAACGATAAACAGAAAGATCTCGGAGTGCCTGTCGTCGCTCTTCTTCAGATAAAAAGCTGTTAAACGCGATCACGCGCTTTTCTCCTCTGGCCTTTAGCTGCTGCACCTGATCTTCCATTAAAGATAAAAGCGGGGAAACAATCAAGATCGGCCCTCCGATGATATATGCTGGAAGCTGATAACACAGCGACTTTCCTGTTCCGGTTGGTAAGGTAGCAATAACATGCTCTCCTTTTACCACTTCCTCAATCACTTCTTTTTGTCCTTCACGAAAAGCTCGGTAACCAAAGTGCTCGAAAAGAACGGCTTCTAAATCCACTCTGACATCATCCCCCTTTCACCGAATCCTGTGTGACGTTCCCTTTGACTATGACGATAACTTTGCCAATATTAATCGTATTTGGAAATATGACACCTCATATGAAGTGGTCTCTTTAATTTCTTTTAACTTATTTGTTTGTAGCCGCTCTGTAATCTCTTTAATTTCTTCTACGAGCTCTGTCTTTACATATGGATCAATGGAGAAATCAGGTATAAACAAAGCCAACTCAACGAGATGATCTTCAATTGTGCTCGGCTTCAATCTTCGAATTCGAGAAATGGTCTGAAGATCATGTCCTTTTTTCAACAGCTCATAAGTTTGCATCGTCGAGGTAGTTAGCGGTATGGTAGCCTGATCAACGAGCAGATGGAGCACGGTCAGCTCATTCCGATGATCCGCTATGTACTTTAACATGTGGTGAACAACCGACAAATGTAGAAGATGAACGCGGTGAACACTTATGTCATGCTGTTCAGCTATTTGTAGTTTTGTAAAAGCAATCCGTTTGTGACCCGTCAAATGTTTTACAAATATGTCTGCCTCTTCCTGTGAACAGGTGGACAAAACCATCGTTAATTCCTCATACAAATGACTTGCCCACTGCTCTCTCGTAAGCGGCACGGAAGTCAAAAAGCGCTTCATCCATGATAGCACTGATGCATCGTTAATCAGGGGAATAAAATGGCTTTCTTTATATTGAAGATTTGACATCGTTTGGACAAGCAACAGCAGTCGCTGATAAAATGGCCGACTTACGTTTGCATACGTCCAGCCGTTTAAGGCCGGGGGAATAGGGGTTTCCTGCAAATAGTGTTGAAGTTCCTTCAGTCCTTGTGGTGTTAGGCGGTACTTCCCATCTGCTATTTCCTCTATACAAGCTTCCTTTTCTAATTGTTGCACATATACTGAAAAAGTCTTTTTATCTAAATAAGAGAAAGCACGAAACAAGTGGGAAAGTCCATACAGCTGTCCGTCTTGAATCGTTTGAGACGATTTCTTCCCTGCAAGCAAATGATACGCTCCAAATATCGTGCGTTCTTCTTTTAGTTTATGGACACAATATAAAATAATAAAGGCAAGATCATTCATATTTTTTCACCTGTCTAATAAATTGTAAAAAACGAGTTAGATGGTCTAAACGCCTATGCTTAGTTTACAACGTGGCGGGTAGGAATGATAGTAAAAACCTTTGTTGATAAGCATTCTCATTGACTTTTCTATTGAAAAGTTTTGAAAACACCCTTAAAATAAAAGTTGATACTTATTTTCTCATCGAGATATTTTTAACAACTATTAATAAAATGTTTTGTTATTTTCAGGAGGTTTTTTACATGGCAAAGTACACAATCGTTGACAAAGAAACTTGTATCGCATGCGGCGCATGTGGTGCAGCAGCTCCAGACATCTATGATTACGATGATGAAGGCATTGCATTCGTAACATTAGATGATAACCAAGGAATTGTTGAAATTCCAGACGTATTAGAAGACGACATGATGGACGCATTTGAAGGTTGCCCAACTGACTCAATTAAAGTAGCAGATGAGCCATTCGAAGGCGACGCATTAAAATTCGAATAGGACCCCTTTCCTTTTCGAGGACACCTGACTTTTCTCAGGTGTTTTTTTTATCAAAAAAGTCCTCCGCGGATTGCGGAGGACTTTTGTATTGTTACATGGCTACTTGTTTTGTCAGCCACGTTTTCATTCGAGTAAACAAGAGAACAAAAATAACGCCGGTTAATATACCTTTAATAAGATTGAATGGTAAAATACCTTTTACAATCAATTCACGTGCACCGCTGGTTGTGTATGCAGGCATGTGTAAAAACATTGTATAAGCTGGTAGGAACACATAGTAATTTAACACGGCCATTAACATTGCCATAAGAACGGTTCCTGTAACCACACCTAGCGTTAAGCCTTTCATTGTACGGTACTTACGGAACATGTAGGACACAGGTAGAATAAATGCAGCACCTGCTACAAAGTTTGCTACTTGCCCAACGGGAACTCCAGTAGCACTCCCTTGAATGAGGTAATACAATAAATTCTTAATGGCTTCTACAATCAAGCCGGCACCAGGTCCGTAAATGAGCGCCACAATTAAAACAGGAAGCTCACTAAAGTCCATTTTTAAAAACGCTGACAACCCAATTGGAAAATCGAGCATCATTAATAAATAAGCAATACTACTAAATACAGCCATTACAACAAGTCTTTTCGTTTTTGCACCTTGATTCATCTTACTCTCCTCTTTTCCGATCCATCGTTTGAAAAGAAGAAAGGTTCTAGCACGCGCGTTCCATAAAAAAAACCTCAACCGTTTGGCTGAGGGAGAATACTTAGGCGCGACTAATAAACATTTTAAGAATGATTTTTCTTAAAATGCCCGAACCTCCACCTTCTCCCATCCAGACTGTACTGTCGGCTTTGGAATCTCACCAAATCCTGCTATACCTTTTAGCGAGGTACGGCTCGCGGGCTCAAAGCGTCATCGCGCTTATTACCGCCGGTCGGGAATTTCACCCTGCCCCGAAGATAGATCAATATTAATATTGTACAAAATGATTATAACTTATCTCGAATTAAAAGTAAATAAAAACATCTTGATCAATTCGTTTCAAGTTTCTTTAGTATATGTAAAAAACCTTAATCTGCGTCAGTTTAATTTTTGTATACGCTTCCATTTTATAACCACCAAAACCCTTGTTAATAAAGGTTGTAAGAACAATTGACAGAATTTTTTTATTGTGATAAATTATCAGATATTTAGCACACTAAAGGGAGAGATTGTGATGTATAAAATACTAGTTGCTGATGCAATCAGTAGTGAAGGTTTAGCACCATTACTTGGGCACGATACTATTCAAGTTGTACAGAAAAAAGTCTCTGAAGTTGATGATTTGGCTACTTATGATGCACTACTCGTTCGAAGCGCCACGAAAGTAACGGATGAACTATTGTCACAAATGACAAACGTCAAAATTGTGGCTCGTGCCGGTGTAGGCGTTGATAATATCGATATTGATGCAGCAACTAAGCGCGGTGTAATTGTTATTAATGCACCTAATGGAAATACGATTTCCACAGCTGAGCACACCTTTGCCATGATGGCTAGCCTCGTTCGCCATATTCCCCAGGCAAATATTTCAGTAAAATCTCGTGAATGGAATCGTTCTAGTTTTGTTGGAACAGAATTGTATAAAAAGCAATTAGGCATCATTGGGTTCGGACGAATTGGTTCTGAAATTGCCAAGCGCGCCAAAGCGTTCGGCATGGGCGTTCATGTCTTTGACCCCTTTTTAACAGCGGCACGGGCAGAAAAGCTTGGTGTTAACGCTGTAGAGCTTGATCAGCTATTAGCGGTCGCTGATATTATTACCGTCCATACACCGCTTACCAAAGAAACGAAGGGCATTTTAAATGCAGATACCCTTGCTAAAACGAAAAAAGGCGTTTACCTGCTGAATTGTGCTCGTGGTGGTATTATCGATGAAGAAGCGCTTATTCCGTTTTTACAAAGTGGACATGTAAAAGGTATTGCACTAGACGTATTTGAGGTCGAACCACCTGTTAGTCAGCCGCTCCTAGAGTTTGATCAAGTTATTGCAACACCTCATCTCGGAGCATCTACAAAGGAAGCACAGTTAAACGTTGCTGAAGATGTTGCACAGGAAGTTCTTAACTACTTGAACGGAAATCCTGTGAGCTCCTCTATTAACTTGCCGACCTTATCAAAAGACGTATTTGAAAAAATTCATCCTTTCTCCTCCCTTACGAAAAAGATGGGATCTCTTTTATCACAGTGTATGAAAGAACCTGTTCAAGATATCACCGTCACATATGCCGGAACGGTAGCCGATTTGGAAACCACGTATATTACACGCGGATTTTTATCTGGATTCCTACAACACCGCGTAGATCGTTCCGTGAATGAAGTGAATGCTTCAATGATTACAAAAGAGCGTGGGATTACGTTTGGAGAACGCTTCTCAAATGAAACAGAAGGCTACTCTAACGTGATTAAAGTAGAAGTTCGCGGTGATCATAGCTCCTTTACTTTAACTGGAACGTACGTACAAGACTACGGACCGCGCATTGTGAACATTCAATCCTTCAACATCGACTTTTATCCTGATGGTCACTTGCTCTATATTCGCCATAGTGATAAGCCAGGGGTCATCGGACGTGTTGGAAAGATACTAGGAGATCATGATGTCAATATTGCGACGATGCAAGTAGGACGTAAGCAAAAAGGCGGGGAAGCGATTATGATGCTTTCATTTGACAAATCGCTTGATGAAGCCATTGTCCAACGATTACAAGCATTTGATGACATCGTATCGGTTCGCAAAATTAATCTATAAAAAACAAAAAAAGCAGCAGCCAATCGGCCGCTGCTTCTTTGTTCTCTACTGTTTGATGACGCTCAGCTTTTGCCATCATCATGCCGCTTACAAAAAGCGCTCCAATACATAATGCCATGATGAATACAATTAAGATTCGCCTTAAAAAATCTACCATAAAAAGCCTCCTGTACAAAATTCACATACTTCTACTGTACGCAGACAAAAAAATGGTAGAACGATTTTTTATTCATCTTCTCTATTCTTTACAGAAAGAGTACGTTTTTTTAGTTGACTCCCTTTACCACATTTGGTGCTAACGGAACAGGCTGATCCTTTTCTAAATTGATGCCACCAATCGTATTCTCACGGTTGCCAACAATGTGAACATATTGATACTGAAAGTCTCTAGCCGTCAGCATGAGCGCCTGAATGAACGTTCTTCCTTCCTCTGTGTCGTCCACCTTTGATCCACTAAGTGTAAACGTAATATGATCTGAATCTGTTTGCTTGATTCCAATTTCAACCCCGGTTGGAACAGAAGATACGACTCCTATACTGTCATCGGTTTGCTTCATCGCTTCGACTGCTTCATCAATCGTTTCATATGAAGTTAAGGTTGGAACAAGCAGGTTTTTATATTGATTGAGGGGGTAGCGAACGTAGCCCTTCTTCTGATAATGTTCAATATCAACTTCAGACATTGAGCCAAAATTACCGACGACTGCTCCTTTTTGATTACCCGTATACAGCTCGACCTTTTTGTACGAGGAATAATGAAAGGCCTCTTGAATTCCCTTGACAAACATATCTCCCTGCGTAGTTGAGAACGATTCAAGCTGTCCGGGAGTCGTCATCAACTTCAGAACGTCTCCTTCCTCTTTGAATGCATACGACGTTAAAGCAGACGCTTCAACCCCAAGCTGACTTTTCAAAACGGTTTCGAACTTACTAGAAGCTGCGAAACGATCTTCCCCATTCTGAACGAGAAAAGTAAAGGGAACGGCAAACAGCGCATTTTTATCTGCAACGGTTAGCGTCACATACGGTTCCTTCACGGCTGCTTGCAAAGATGGAACGACCGCTGGGTGAGCAATGCTTTTATCCGCCATTGAGTACTCTTGCCTACGCAAAGGTTGAGCGACGTCTCGTTGATCCTCATTTGCTGACGACGCTCGATCCTCTGACCTTTTTTCTGTCGCTTCATCAGTTCCTTTCATTTCGTTAACAAGAGAAAAAGAAAGAACGACTAGGAGAAGAACACTAACAACGGCTGCGAGAGCCGGAAACCATTTTGGTTTTCGAGGTGCAGGTTCGTGCATGTGGGCCTTCACTGACCTATATACCTCACTTTTACTACGGCGATCTTTTATTGTCGGAAGCTTCCCTAGCACTTCTTCAATTCGATCATCATTTAGCTCGTTTGTTTTCAAGTCGTTCTCCTCCTTCCTCTTTGCTATAACTCATATGCTGACGTAGTGCTTTCACCGCTCGATGCTGTGTCGTTTTGACCTTGCTTTCTGTCCAGTTTAAAATAGAAGCTGTTTCTGTAATGGTGAGCTCATGAATGTAGCGTAAAATGACCACGGATCGCTGATCAACCGTGCATTTCCCAAGGCTGTGGTAAATGGTTGCAACTTCTTCATTTTGCATCGCAATCTCTTCTGGAAGAGCGGCGGAATCAATAAGCTGGTTTTCTTTCCAATCAAACATGTTCATCAACCGTTTTTTCCAATTTTTATGTTTTCGAAAATGATCAATGGCCACATTTCTTGCGATAGACAGTAGCCACGTTTTCTCATGACTTTTCCCTTCAAAATGCTCGTGGGCCTTTAATACTCGAATATATACCTCCTGTACGAGATCTTCCGCCTGCTCACGATTTCGTACCATATACATCAAAAACTGAAACACGTCCTGATGATAATGATCGTAGAGGTGATCAAAAAGCTCGGACACACGGCATCCCCCCTGCCTTCTTTAGACGCATATCTTTTACGCCTGTTGACGATATTTTTTTAGCAACAAAATAGCAAAAACAGGGCCCCCAATAATCGATGTAATAACCCCAATTGGAAGCTCTCTTGGCTCAATGAGCACACGTGACAACAAATCAGCAATGACAAGGAACGCGCCTCCGTTTAACATAGCCAGCGGCAAAAGATGACGATGATCGCTACCAACTAGAAACCTTGTAGCATGAGGAACAATTAATCCCACAAACCCAATCGTGCCAGACACCGCTACAGCTCCCCCTGTTAAAATAGATGAAGCGATTAAAATGATGACCTTATAAGCCCCTACCTTGATGCCAAGGGACTGCGCAATTTCTTCTCCAAACAGCAGTGCATTTAGTTCCTTTGAGCAAAGCAACAGGAGAATAGTACCAACGATAAAGAAAGGAAGAAATATGTTTACATAGCTCCACCCTCTCATTGATACGCTCCCTAAAAGCCAGTTCACAATTTGTCTAAGCTCGTCTCCAGAGAGCGCAATAACAAGAGAAATCAGCGCGCCCAAAAAGGCGCTCGTGATGACGCCAATTAAAATCATTGACTCCGTTGTCATTCTTTTTAAGACAACGTGCGCAAAGAAAAGGATAAATAGCAGTGACAAAAGCGCCGTCACAAAACTCATGAACGGAAGCGTGAACATTCCTAGAAACGGAATTTGCAAGTTAAAGAACAATACAATGACCGCCCCTAATGAAGCGCCCGATGATACGCCAAGCGTATACGGGTCTGCGAGTGGATTTTGAAGAAGCCCTTGAAGCGCGCTTCCGGCCAACGCTAGCGCAGCGCCAATCATTAGCGTAAGAATGACACGCGGAATTCGAATAGACCAAAGCAGGCTGCTAAACTGCTGAAGTTCATCTGTGGACACAAAGCCGATCTTAGTGACGATTTTTACTGTATCGATTAACGGGATATGTACAGATCCGATACTGATGCCAATGAAAAAAGACACCAACACGAACGATATAGAAAATAAGTAAGCTCCCCCTATTCGTCGCTTTTGCAATCTCTTTTGGTGGGATAATTCCATTTCATTGACTCCTTTTATGATTACTACCTTTTATCTATCTTCTACTATAAACCAATTTTATCATTCAATTAAAGGGAAAATCATAAAAACCTCCCAATAAATCGTTCGTCTAACAGTTTAAACACGTTCAATAAAAAGGGGAAATGCCTATTGTTCAGACATTTCCCCTACTCTAATACGACTCAATCTTGTAGCGCTGTTTTTTGCGGGAGAACGAGTGAAAATGTCGTTCCCTCTCCTAGCTTACTATGAACGTTAATACTTCCACCGTGTGCCTCTACGATGTTTTTAGCGATCGCAAGGCCTAGGCCTGTACCAGATTTCCCTCTCGTACGTGCCTTATCGGCTTTGTAAAAACGCTCGAACACAAACGGCAGATCCTCTTCAGGAATACCGTCTCCTGTATCACTCACCTTAACCAACAAGCCGTCATGATACTCTTCTACACAAAGCGTAACAGAACCCGCTTCCTTCGTGTGACGAATCGCATTATCAATAAGATTTGTTAGGACTTGTTCAATGCGATCAGGGTCCATGTAAAATTCATTCTGCTGCTCAACATTCATCTCTAATGAAAGCGTAATTTCCTTATCCTTGGCAAGACCTTGGAATTTTCTCACTACGCGATCAGCAAACTCTTTAATGTGGACATGGTCTTTTTCAAGCTGAACGTGACCTGCTTCCATTCTCGCAAGATCCAACAATTCATTTACGAGGCGTCCCATTCGAAGGGATTCTTCGTAAATAATTTGCGCAATTTCCTTTTGCTCTTCTTCAGACCCTGCAATGTCATCCACAATCGCCTCGCTATAGCCTTGAAGCATCGCAATCGGGGTACGTAATTCATGCGACACGTTTGCGATAAAATCTTTACGCAACTTATCTAACTTCCGTTCCTCGGAAATATCACGCAGAACCGCAACGGCCCCGCGAATTGTTGTCTGATTGTAGAGCGGTGACATGAGGATCGCCCACGTTCGACCTTGAATTGTAATTTCTGCAATTTGTTCTCGCTCAATGGTGACGACGTGCTTAAACAACGATAAAATTTTTGACGGCAGTTCCCGCATTTCATCATTATCTTTTGTTTTACCCTGTTCATAGTACCAGGATTGTAAAAAGCGCTCTGCTGGTGGATTCGTAATGAGAAGGACTCCCTCTCGATTCAGGGTCATAACACCGTCAGCCATACTGCTTAAAATACTTGCAAGCTGCTCTTTTTCTTGATTAAGCGCATCAATATTGAACTTGAGCTGTCTTCCCATTTTGTTAAATGCGATTGCAAGCTCTCCGATTTCATCGTACGTTAAAATCGGTACTTTCGTATCGAAATTCCCCTTCGCGACCTCAAAGGCAGCTAGCCTCATTTTTCGAAGCGGAGCGGTAATACGGGTTGATAAGAAAAAAGCAAAGATTGTCGTTAAGACGATGGCAATTCCGGCTGCTAGCCAAATAAAACGCGTCGTATATTTAGCAGGCTCCTCAATTTGTGCCAGTGATTGATACAAATAGACAGCGCCGCGCTGGTTATTTTCAGCAGCGAAAGGAACGCCGACAACATAAAGCGGCTGATTTCGCTTCGTGCCATTGCCGTCTACATATACTTTTTTCTGAATGGCTTTACGCTTGTCTATCACCTGCTTAAGCGTTTTATCTGATTTAACAAGAGATGCGACGGCTGATTTTTGAGCGGATTCATCTGGAGTATATTCATACAACGTTTGGCCCTTTACAATAATGACACTCGAATCATCTGCCAGCTCCCTGAGGACAGAGATGCCTATTTTTTCATCCCTCGTATCTTCAATAATATGAGCAATCTTTGAGGCTGTTCCATGTAAATTGCGCTCCGCCTCTTTCACATGAGAATTCTCAAAAAATTGGAGAAGCAGCATCGTGAGCGTAAAAAGAACGAAGCTCACGAGCAAAATAATCGTAAACCAAACTTTTACAACAACACTACGCCAAAACATTAGGCATTTCCAACCTCAAACTTATAGCCTACTCCCCAAACGGTTACGATCATCTTCGCAGCATCTGGTGACGTGCGGCTTAGTTTTTCACGAAGACGCTTTACGTGTGTGTCGACTGTGCGTAAATCACCGAAGAAATCATAGTGCCAAACTTCACGAAGAAGCTGTTCACGGTCATACACTTTATCTGGTGTTTTTGCTAAAAAGCAAAGCAGTTCATACTCTTTTGGTGTCAAACTTACTTCGCGATCATCTGCCATTACGCGATGTGCATCGTGATCGATTGTTAAGTGTGGAAACACCATTAAGTTTTTCGGCGTTGCTTCCGCCTTCGCATGGTTCACAGATGCTGAGCGACGAAGAAGTGCTTTTACACGTAAAACTACTTCGCGTGGGCTAAACGGCTTTACAATATAGTCATCCGTTCCGACTTCAAATCCTTGCACACGATTTGCTTCCTCACCTTTAGCCGTCAGCATAATAATCGGCGTTGCTTTTTTTTCACGAATTTCCTGACAAGCCTCGATTCCATCTTTTTCTGGCATCATAATATCTAATAAAATGAGATCATACTCTTCTGCAATTGCCTTTTCAACCGCTTCGAGCCCATTTTTAGCTTCTTCAATTTCATAGTTTTCTTTTTCTAAATACATCTTTAATAGCTTGCGAATTCTTTCTTCATCATCTACTACTAAAATTTTCGCTTCTCGTTCCATTTATGTATCCTCCTCTATCACTGTCTCGGCAATTTTATCATGACACTTTTATACGTAGTCTGTCCATTTTAAAGAAGCCTAACAATGAAAACGTGATGTTCGAATGTCATTTCATCCACTCATTGTCTTTTTTAACTAGCAAAAGACCGATTCCAAAAAGAAATGGCTCTCTTGAAGTCGGTCGTTTCACTTTTGAATCTCACGCTTATGCAGAAGCTTAAGCGTAGGAATGTAAGCCTGCAATGACCAAGTTAACGGCCACTAGATTAAACATAATAATCGCAAAACCTACAACAGCAAGCCAAGCGGACTTTCTGCCGTGCCATCCTTTTGATAGACGCAAATGTAAGAATGCCGCATAAAACAGCCATGTAATAAGCGCCCAAACTTCTTTCGGGTCCCATGACCAGTAGCGTGTCCATGCTTCCTGCGCCCAAATCATCGCGAAAATAAGGGCCCCTAACGTAAACACCGGGAAGCCAATCGCAACAGAGCGATAGCTCACTTCATCAATTAAATCCAACTTAGCATTTTTCACAAGCGGCTGAAGCGCTTTTCCAATACGCTTGCGTAAAATAAGGCGCAGCAGGAGGTATAAAAGAGCACCGATCACTAACGACCATAAAAACGTATTTAATTTACTCGCATTAATAACGGCTGGCAAATAGAAAAACGGTTCAAAATGTCCTTTCGTCACCAGCTCCCCTGAATGAGGACCTACAACAGCAGGAAGATGGTACACTGCCTGCGCCGCTTTTCCTGTCTTATCAACCCAATTAAACTCTGTTTTATAACCGATTCCATTAAAAATGGAGGTAATCAGAATAAAACCGATCGTACTGATCAATGAATAGAGAACAACTTCCATCCAAAAGGTCTGCTTTCCTTTTTTCGATTGATCAATGACTTTTAATAAATAGATTAAACCACTCGCGAAACTGATCGCTAAAATCGCTTCTCCTGCTGCTGCTGTTGTAACGTGGATATACAACCAATAGCTCTTAAGCGCAGGAATAAGAGGCGACACCTCACGTGGAAACATGCTTGCATAAGCAATAATTAAAAGCGCGATTGGTAAAACAAACAGACCAACCATGCTGATACGATAGATAAAATAAATAATAATAAAAGCACCTACAAGCATCATACCGAAAAACGTCGTAAACTCAAACAAATTACTTACAGGAGCGTGACCTGACGCAATCCACCGAGTAATAAAATAGCCAAGCTGCGCGATAAAACCAATAATTGTCGTCACAATCCCAAGCTGTGCCCATCTGCTAATTTTGCCCGCGTGCTTTTTATCCCGAATGGCTCCGCCAAAGAAAAATGTCCCGACCAAATATAAAATGAACGCAATATAAAGCAAGTTACTGCTCACTGATACTAAGCTCATGCTCCAACCTCCTTCTTATTTGCGTTTTCCGCTTGATCCTCTGGCAACGCAAATGCTGTATCCTTTAATACACCGTTAAGCTCATTACGAATTCCATACCAGTTTTTATTCGTATGCGCCGCAATCCATACCTCGTTGTTTTTTCGCTGAATCCAAATACGACGATGATTCCAGTACATCCCTTGTATGACACCAATCATAAAGATGGCACCACCAACAGCTAGAATCCAAAGCGTCATATCTTTGTGTACGGTCAGACCGGTTACGTTTTTTGTTTCAATTCCAGAAAACTCCATCTTGTATTTGTTGGTGCCTTCAGCTTCAATGTTTTGTCTAATCGCAATAAAGCTTTTTTCACCTTTTGGTCGATCAGGCGCAATCATTTGCATCACAAAAGCAGGGTTATTTGGAATTTTAGTTTTTGTATTTGGCTTGTTTTCGTCATCAAAGTAGAAATCAGGATAGTATCTCAAAAGCTCTACTTTGTAGCCGTTTTTCAAGTCATACTCATGTTGAGGATCATGGAGGTTAATTTTAATCGTTCCATATTCTTCTTTTGTTGTCTTGTTGACCATACTAAGTGACATAGTGCTCAGCTCATCTAGCTTAAAATCACTTTGATAGAGCGCATAGTGGTCATATTTGAGAGGGTGATTTACTTGAATTTGGTCACTTTTCACTTTATGTAAAACTGGGTCTTCCCCTGCCACTGATTCACCTGTTCGTTTGTAAAGCTGAACGTTAGACTGAAAGTTTTTAGGTACACTTCCAACGCGGTCAATGGCCTCTGAAAATACCGCTTTGTCTTTTCCCTTTTCGTACTGTTGAAACACAAACTGCTCGTTTTTCAAAAAGTATTCTCCGTTTGTTCCGGGAATTTCCTTCGTCTCCCCTTCGCGTATCCACAACGTTTTGTCCACGTACATTCCTGGTACGAAGCGGAGCATAGCCCCAAATAAGAAAATAATAAGTCCAATATGATTGACGTACGGGCCCCAACGAGAAAAGCGGCCTTTTTCAGCTAAAATATTCCCGTCTTCTTCCCGAACGTTGTAGCGACGTTCTTTTAAACGCTGTTTCACAGTTTCATAGTCTTTACTCGTAGATTGATAGCTTACGCTAAACAGTCGTTGTCGCTTTAAAAAGTTAACATGACGCTTTACGCCTTGCTTTTTCAATGCCTTATAGAGCGGAATTACTCGGTCTAAGCTACAAATGACAAGAGAAATTCCAATAGAAGCAATTAAAATCATATACCACCAGGAGCCGTATAAATTATCAAAGCCAAGCTTGTGATAGATATCCCCTAAAATGCCGTATTGATCCTTGTAATATTGATCTGGTGTAAACGCCGGCGGTATGTAATCTTTTTGAGGATAAATCGTTCCTATGGCAGAAGCTGAGAGCGTAATCACAATCAACCAAACGCCTACTTTAACAGAAGAAAAGAAGTTCCAAATTTTATCGATAATCGTTTTATTATATGTTTGCGATCGTCTCGCACTTCCTTCATACTTCATATCAAGCAATGCATTTGAAGCGTCTTTTACTGGCTTTCCGCAGGCCTCACAAAAAATCGTTCCGTGTGGATTCACATGTCCACATTCACATTTCACATGTTCCATCACCAAAACTCCCTATGGTTTTATTTCATCCATGTATTCTTTTATCTTCGATTCGTCCAATCCACCTAAAAAGACGTCCACAACGGTTCCATTTTTATCAATTAAATACGTTGCAGGAAGCTGATCGATGCCGTACACATTTTGGACCTGTGATCCTTTGTCAATCATTACTGGAAACGTTAGTCCATATTCCTTCACAAACTGACGGACCGCAAAATTAGTCTCGTCCACATTCACTGCCAAAATATCAACGCCTTGTTCTTTGTACTTTTCATACTGGCGCTGCATTGCTGGCATTTCTCTCTCGCAAGGCTTGCAATACGTTCCCCAAAAATTTAGAAAGACGCCTCGACCGCGATAATCCGATAAGCGGTGCTTCTCTCCCTGCAAATCTTGCAGAATAAAATCCGGGGCTTTCTTGCCTGCTGCTACGGTTTCTTTCGATGTAAAAAAATTAGCATAGAGCGTATAGCATAAGGCAATCAGCAGGACAGCTAAAATAGTAGTCCTTATTAGTAAACGACGTTTTTTCATGCTGATTCTCCCCTTTAAAGCGTTCTCAAAATATTGTCTACATTATACCATTTTTAGTTATTCATAACTTGCTATTTTTTTGAACCTTATGTGACAAAATCAAGGATTTATCTGCTGTCCCCTTACTCCTCTCATCTCCCCCTATTGTTTTGTAAGCACTTCCATAACATGAAAGAAAGCGATGGGAAATCCCTACTGAAATAGGAATTTCCACACCGCTTCATTCAGACTACTTTCCTGGACAAGTCAATTAGCGTCCTGAACCACTTTGTGCATGAGCACGAAGCTGTTTTACCTCATGAGCCGTTAACTCACGAGATTCTCCAGCATTTAGCCCGTGTAAAGTTAGAAAACCGTAACGTTCACGACGAAGCTTTAACACAGGATGTCCAATTGAATCTAACATGCGGCGTACTTGTCGATTTCGTCCCTCATGAATAATTAATTCAACGATAGCTGTTTGTTTTTTCTTGTCCAATGAAACAAGCTTTGCTTTTGCAGGAGCCGTTTTTCCATCTTCAAGCATAACGCCTCGCTCAAGCTGTTTGATCTGCTGTCTCGTTGGGATGCCTTTTACTTTGGCAATATATACTTTATCTACCTCGTATTTTGGATGCGTAAGGACATTAGCAAATTCACCATCGTTTGTTAATAAAAGAAGCCCAGACGTATCATAATCCAATCGTCCAACAGGATAAATACGCTCTTGTACATTCTCGAAATAATCAACAACCGTTGTACGGCCTTTATCATCTTCAGCACTAGAAATAACTCCGCGAGGTTTATATAAAAGAAAATAGACAGGTGCTTCTCGTTGAAGAGGGATTCCATTCACTTCTACTTTATCTTGTGAGCCTACTTTGACTCCTAGCTCCTTCACTACTTCTCCATTTACTGTTACTTTTCCTTCTTTAATCATCTCTTCCGCTTTACGTCTAGACGCAACACCGGCATGAGCAATTGCTTTTTGTAATCGTTCCATTTTGCATTCACCTCTTGTAACATCTTACTTGTTTCAAAATATGAATACAAGCCTATCCTACATTATTACACGTTCTTTCTTTTCAAACTCATAAAAAAAAGCGCGTCTGCTTACGCGCTTTTAGTTTCCAAACATGATCCAAACAACGAAAATAGCGGCGATAATCCCAACGAGGTCTGCAAGCAATCCCACCTTTACCGCATCCCCCATTTTCTTGATCCCAACAGCACCGAAATAAACGGTCAGGACATAAAACGTTGTATCTGTACTGCCTTGCATCGTTGAGGCGAGTCGTCCGATAAACGAGTCTGGTCCGTACGTAGAAATTAAATCTGTCATCATACCAAGCGCAGCGGTACCAGAAATTGGACGAATTAGCGCAAGCGGCACGACTTCCGGAGGAACGTGAAGAGCTTCTAGTAAAGGACGCATTACATTCAGTAAAAAATCAAGGGCACCTGAAGCCCTGAAAACGGCGATTGCCACCAGCATCCCGACTAAAAACGGAATGATTTGAAAGGCAATTTGAATGCCTTCTTTACCGCCTTCTGTAAAGGTTTCATATGTAGGGACTTTTTTATAGGTTCCATAAAGCAAGATAAACCCAATAATTAAGGGGATCAACAAAAGAGAGAGCTGGTTAACGGCTGTCATTTGGTTTTCCTCTCCTTTTTTACTCTCCTATGATAAAAATAGCGATCTAGTAAAATACCACCAATAGCAGAAATGATTGTAGCAAGTAAAGTAGGACCGATAATCTCGGCTGGGTTTGCGGAATCGTAGGTGATCCGGACGGCGATGACCGTCGTCGGAATGAGCGTAATGCTTGAAGTGTTAATAGCTAAGAAGGTAATCATGGAGCGACTTGCTTCGTCTTTATTTCCATTTAATTTTTTTAGTTGTTCCATTGCTTTAATACCAAGAGGAGTGGCCGCATTTCCAAGTCCAAACATATTCGCCATCATGTTCGATAAGATGTAACCGATGGCGGGATGATCTTTTGGAACCTCTGGAAACAGCCGAGTAATGAAGGGTCGAAAGAGAATGGCTAGCTTGTCAAGAAGACCGGATGCCTCGGCAATCTTCATCAAGCCTAGCCAAAAAACAAGAATACTAATAAGGCCAATACTAATGGTAACCGCGTCTGTTGCTCCTTGGAAGATAGCTTTGTTCACCTGCTCAACGCGGTCATTTACAACGGCAAAAATTAATCCAATAATGGTGAGGGCCATCCAGATCAGATTAACCATCTGATCTGACTCCAATCACCAATGAAAATACATGCTTTACCTCACCCCAAAAGCTTGGAGATTCTTTTTTAGCAGAGGCTGCGCCCTTTTTTAAATAAATCGGGATATTTCCAATTGCTTCATCGTCCTGATAAATTTTAATGCGTCCCACAATGCTTGGAACGGAATCTGGATTGGATTTCCACTTTTTCACTTGAGGCTTTAACAGCTTGGTATGAAGGCTCACATCATCTTTTTCACCATCTGATAATGGATACACAAAATCTCTTTTAACGTACAGCTTATTTTTATAAAAGGTGTTTTTGATATCATCAAGCGTTCCTTTTTCCACAATTTTGACCGGCTTAAATAATTTAAAGCCTTGATCAAACATATACGTATGATCTTTCCAGTCATCTGGATCGTTAATTGTAACAGCAATTAAATTAAGGTTTCCTTTTGTAGCGGTCGTAACGAGCGTTCGTTTTGCGCGTTTCGTATAACCCGTCTTACCACCGGTGCAATATTTATAAAACGTGGTGAGTAATTTGTTTTTGTTTTTCCATACGCGATCCCATTTTTCAGTTGGATGGGTTGTGCGGTAAATCTTCGTTCCTGAAATATCACGAAACGTTTTGTTATGCATGGCATATCTCATTAAAAGTGCCATATCATAGGCCGTAGAATAATGATTTTCATGATCATCAAGTCCATGAGGATTAGCAAACTCAGTGTTCACCATCCCAATTTCTTCTGCTTTTTGGTTCATCATGTGAACAAAGCCTGGTACGCTTCCTCCAACACTTTCAGAAATAGCGACTGCCGCGTCGTTTCCAGAGCGAAGCATGAGCCCGTAAACAAGATCACGGAGCTTAATTTTTTCATTTGGCACTAAATACACGGAAGAACCTTCTGTTTTCACTGCGTTGGCACTAACTTTTACTTCTGTATCTAATTTGCCTGATTCAATCGCAATAATTGCGGTCATAATTTTTGTAATACTCGCGATTCGCATCTTGGCGTTTGGATTTTTTTCATACAGCACTCTTCCTGTGCTTTGTTCCATTAATACGGCGCCTCTAGCGCTGACTCCTCCAGAAATTTTTTCAGATGCTGCTGCAGAAGGAGAAAAAATGTGCATAGAAAGGAGTAAGCACATGACAACTATAAATGTTTTGCTGAATACCCTCATCGTATCCCCGTCCCTTTACCTATTTGTACAAGTGTATGCTTGTCTTGTTGAGTTATGAATAAATTTGTGCATTCCCTTACTATCTCTCTCTTTTTCTAAACTATACGCGGAATAAATGGATAAAAAATATATTTTTATCTTTTTTTACCATTAAAAAGTCCCAAAAAAAGAAGCCATTAAGCGCAATGCTTGATGACTCCTCTCTTTTGTTGAGGACTCTTATGTATCAACTGCCATATAGGTCCGTTGCAACCCTTCTGAGCTTCTCTGTTTACTGTGACTGCTTGATCTTCGTTAGATAATCTGTTTCATAATACTGAAGCTCTTCTCTCATCGTTTGAAAATCACTTTCTAATGAGGTCACAAGGCCTTCAAAAGAAGCTGGCGGTGTGAAACGGTATTTAATTGAGTTTCGGCCCGTATAAGCTGAACGGCTATCTTCGTACCACAAATCCGTTTTCGGCGTGAAAAACTCTTCTACACACTGATGATAAATACGGTACAGTGCTCTCTCTGCCGCTGCTTTGCGGAAAGGCTCTGTAACAGAAATAATTTGGCATGCCTCTAATCCTTCTTCACAAAAAACGGCCATGCGTCTTACGTTCGATAGCAGAGACTCATAATTTTCTAAGGACCACTCTTGTTCTTTTTGTAAATCATCAATTTTTGTATTATTTAAAAAACGATTCATTGATTGAATAGAGGTCGCTAATTTTTGCTGTACTAATTCGATTTGCGATTTTACGATTACGTTTCCCATCATTACTCTCCTCCATCATTTCTTTTCTTTCTAATCCAAACAGCTCGCGGGCAATTTCCCACCTGGCATTTTGTGATCTATTATATATTATCACACTATTCCAACTGTTTATAATATTTTCTTTATTCCGCAATCTCGTTGAACTTTTCAAAAAATAGATCTGTTTCTTGATCCAAGTCTTGCTCCTTCATATCTTCGGGTAAAGGAGGGAGATCTTTTAGCGTTTTTAGACCAAAGTAGTCCATAAATTCATTCGTTGTGCCGTACAAAATAGCTCGTCCCGCGCCCTCTGCACGCCCTACTTCCTTAATCAGTGCTTTCGCTACAAGCGTTTGTAGCGGGCGTTCCGTCTTAACGCCTCGTACTTCTTCAATTTCAACGCGTGTAATGGGCTGTCGATAAGCGACAATCGCTAATGTCTCAAGCGCCGCCTGAGATAGCGACTGGCTAGCCGGAATATCGACTAGTTTTTTAATATACTCTGCGCTTTCCTTTTTGGTGACTAATTTGTATACATCCGCCACCTCGATCAGTTCTAGACCACGATCTTCATTATGATAGCTCTTAGAAAACTCGCTCATTAAGTGACTGACAGTTTTCTCATCCATTTCTAAAATCGTACTTAATTGATTCAACGATAAGCCTTGATCTCCTGCAACAAAAAGCAGAGATTCAATAATAGCTTGATTATTCACTAACTGTCCCTTCCTTCTCGATACGATACAAATAATTCATCAAAATTCCCTTCCTGCTCGACGACAATACTATTTTGCTTCATTAACTCTAGCACTGCTAAAAACGTAACGACGATATGAGGCTTTTCTTCTGACGGAAATAGATCGAAAAAGCTCGTCCGCTTCTTCAGCTTACGAAGAGAGACCACAATCTCTTCCATCCTTTTCTCAATCGGAATTTCCTGTCTTTTAATAGTCGTTCGTACAGGTCTTTGAATTTGTTTACGTTTCATCATTTTTTGGAGCGCACTTAGCATATCATACATCGTGACATCAAGCTCCTGCTGTTCTTCCTTTGCACTTTCATGCAAATGACTCAAATCGCTTGGTAGCTTTGAATGTGCAAGCTTACGTTCTTCCTCACGAAGTCGTAGGCTCTCAGCCGCCTCCTTGAATTTCCTGTATTCAACGAGCTGCTGAATAAGTTCCTGACGAGGATCCTCCTCTTCATCAAACTCATCGTATTCAGCTAGTTCTTCCTCTTCATGTTTTGGAAGCAGCATTTTACTTTTAATCGCCAATAGTGTAGCAGCAATGACTAAATACTCACTTGCTACATCGAGCTCTAGCTCCTGCATCGTATGTATATACATCATGTACTGCTCCGTAATCTGAGCAACAGGGATATCATAAATATCAATTTCAAATCGATTAATTAAATGCAATAGCAAGTCAAGTGGCCCTTCGAAGGCATCTACTTTTACGTTATACTCCATATATTTTCACCAACATTTCACTCTTTACAATTCGTTATGCCATTTAAGTATAGAGCATTCTAAAACCAAGTCCAACTATATTCGTAAATCTGTTTTAAAATTTTGTCATAACGAGGGGTGGGTTAGGGGGATCTTTAGCAGCGCCTCTTTTATAGATGTAAAAAATCTCCCTACTGGGTCCTACTTAGTGGTAACGGGTGTTTCAGCAGTATACATAGGTTTCCGCTTTAAAAAGTCACCCAGTCTAGCCCGTTATATTTCCTACATACAAAAAGGTTACAGTCGTTTCATGAACTTATTTTTACGCTCAGGTGCAGAAAATTAGGTCATATGCCCATACATAACTGTCTTCCCGACATATGATGGGATTGTAGTTACAAACCACAAGCTTAAGGCTGAAGGAGGAAATAGCAATGGGTGAAAAATGTGATGGGTACGGTTATGGATCTGGATTTGCATTATTAGTAGTGTTATTCGTACTACTTGTAATCGTTGGATGGTCTTACATCTGCTAATGGATTTACCCCAAGTGTTCAGTAAAAGCTGAACACTTTCTTCATTTTATTTTCCATACATAGCATGCTACACTTAAGTCCAAGACAACGTAAAAGGAGGAAAATAGATGTATCCTCGTGCTTATATTGACTACTTGGTTCATTTCCACGGTGATCGGGATTATTTTGAATGCCACGAAATTCTCGAAGAGTTTTGGAAGGAAAAAGAGGCGAAGCATCGCGATCAAGTCTGGGTCGGGTTCATTCAAATCGCCGTTTCCCTCTATCATCAAAGAAGACAAAATTTCAACGGTTCGCTTCGCATGATGAAAGGCGCGATTCGCATTCTTTCAAACCATGAATCAATGCTTTCAACCCTTGGGTTGGATGGGGAGAAACTCCTTCGTATCCTAGCGAAACGTCTAAAAGAGATTTCAGCTCATCAAGCGTATCGAAGTTTGTATCTTCCTATTGTCGATCAAGGCTTGCTTCAACAGTGTGAAGCTCGCAGCCGTGAATGGAATATGGATTGGTGGAAGGATTCTGATTTAAAACTAGAGGCGATTATTCATCGTCACAGCCTTCGAGATCGAAGTGACGTAGTAGCCGCTCGGAAAGAAAGCTTAGAAAAAAAACAAAGCCATAGATAAGCGCTACCGCTTGACTATGGCTTTGTTTTTTATATAATCCGGTCATACATGAGAGCTACTCATGCACCTTTTAAACGCCATTACGCGTCACATTTATCAAAAAAAGACGAAATGTGTTCATTTGGTCTTACTTCTTTATCGGCATAGAGCCTTTTCACTTCTTGCAACATCGCTTTCCCAATCCCTTGGTGACGGTGTGAAGGATTCACACTAAGATGCTGCACTTCAATCATTTGATCGTTGAGATTCGTTACCCCAATTATTCCAATAAGATCATCTTCTTCTTTCCACAAATACAACTGCCAGCCATCATTTTGTTCGTATTCTTTAATCGTCTGCTGAAGTTTTTTTAAATCTTTTTCTGTCGGCATAAAAGAAAGAAGTCCCATTGCAATCTTTTCATAATTCCGTTTGTAGCGAATAAGCATAACATTCTCCCTCGTTATCGGATATCTGAAACTTTTTATGAATCATTTCCAACTAAATATGTAGGCGACCTTACCCTCTAACACCTATACACGGATTTTTCTACACAGCTCTTGTACAATCTTCTCTATGATACAAAATTTAGATAGCAAGATCAACATAAGAACGTATATTCCTATATATTTTATAAGAAATAGCGCGCCGATTTCAAGAAAGCACCCGTTATGTTAGAAATACCCAATATACAATTCCCCAAATCAAACTAAGACTAACTAGACTACCAAACAAAATTAGATTTTGCTTGTTCATTTTCTCCCCCCTTATCTCATAATTATAAGGCAGTAAAAAATGATTGAACATGCTCCACGTCCAATAGACGAAAAACGGTCACAAATTCCACGTTTGTGGAACCTGTGACCGTTTTTAACACTTTCAGGAAGCATAGATTATTCTGCGTCCCAAACCTTTACTTCTTTCATTGTATCGCCATTACGCATACGAAGAACAGAATCAAGACCTTCTGTTACTTTTCCGAATACTGTATGAACACCATTTAAATGTGGTTGTGGCTCATGAACGATGAAGAATTGACTTCCACCCGTATTTTTTCCAGCATGTGCCATTGAGAAAGAACCTGCTTCGTGCTTGTGAGGATTTCCTTCTGTTTCACAGTCAATTGTGTAACCAGGGCCACCTGCACCTGTTCCTGTTGGATCTCCACCTTGAGAAACGAATCCAGGAATTACACGGTGAAATGTAACACCGTTGTAGAAGCCAGAGTTTGCAAGCTTTTCAAAGTTTGCTACTGTATTTGGTGCTTCGTTCGGATATAAATCAAATTCAATCTTTTCGCCAGTTTCCATAAGGATATAACCTTTTTTAGTCATTATGTATCCTCCTCATCATATAATCCTTTCTATATTAGCATCTCTTTGGCCAAATAAAAAGTCCAACCACTCGAGCAACAGTATTTTCCATATTTTTCACATCATTTTCCCAAAAAAATTTGGTTTGATAAAGCGGTGCCATATCTCTAATTCCATGGTAAAGCTTCTAGCCTCTTTAAAGGAGCGTCTGCGTAAGAATTTTATGTGAAACGAAACTTTTTAAAATCATTTTTCGTCTTATTAGTGCGTTCATGCTCTGTACGCATAATTGACAAAAATGTAAAGAATGTGCATGATGGTCATGTGAAGGAGGTCGTAAATAGTACGATGAAAAAGATAATTAATTCACTATTAATAATAGGACTGTTGCTAAGTGTTCCGGTTGTAAGCTTTGCAGATGCTGCCGTAGGTGACACAATTGTAACGCTTGGACAAGATTTAAAACCTCAAGATAAAGAAAAGGTGTTAAATGACCTTGGGGCAAGTACTGATGATCAAACCGTTACCGTAACAAACGCTGAAGAATATAAATATTTAGGTGATTTTATTCCGAAAGCACAAATCGGCTCTAAATCCATTTCCTCCGCTAGTATCACATTAGAGGAAAAAGATTCTGGTATTCGCGTAGAAACGAATAACATCGAGTGGGTTACAGACGAAATGTATACGAATGCGCTTATGACGGCTGGTATTAAGGATGCAACGATTAAAATTACAGCTCCTTTTAAAGTATCTGGAACCGCTGCATTGACGGGGATTATGAAAGCTTACGAGATTCAAACTGATAAGAAGATTCCTGAAGAAGTAAAAAAAGCGGCCAACGAAGAAATGGTACAAACAGCGAAGCTAGGTGATTCTGTTGGACCAGAAAAAGCGGCAGCTCTCATGGCAAAAATCAAAGAAGGCATCGCTAAAGAAAAACCGGAAAACAAATCGGACCTTCGCGAGTTAATCAAACGCGCAGCGGATGAGTTAGGTATTACGCTAACAGATTCTGAGCTTAATTCTTTAGTAGAGTTATTTAATAAATTAAAAGATATGAATATTGATTGGGGCCAAGTGAAAGACCAACTTTCCGCAACAAAAGAAAAGGTGACAACGTTCCTTCAGTCTGAAGAAGGACAGTCGTTTCTTGATAAACTAAAACGTTTCTTTATCAGCATTATTGACTTTATTAAATCATTATTCTCATAAATAGAAAAAGGAGCTCAGCAATCACGCAGAGCTCCTTTTTTCTTTTTATGATTTTTTCACTTTTACTTTGTAGCTTAAATCATTACGAACAAGATCTTCATATGTTTCGCGCTTAATCACCAACTGCGCATCGCCATCTTCGACAAACACAACGGCAGGCTTAGTTAAACGGTTATAATGACTTGCCATGGCATATCCATAAGCACCTGTACAGAATACGGCTAATAAATCATTAGGCTTCGCTGCCGGAAGTGGAATATCCCAAATTAGCATATCTCCTGACTCACAGCATTTGCCAGCAATGGAGACAACGTCTTTGTTCGGTTCATTGGCCTTGTTGGCAAGCACCGCTTCATATTTCGCCTGATAAAGCGCTGGACGAATGTTATCACTCATTCCCCCGTCAATGGATAAATACTCACGAATGTCAGGAACGCTTTTACGTGCGCCCACTTCATAAAGCGTTGTACCGGCATCCCCAACAAGTGAACGACCAGGCTCAATCCAGATTTCAGGGAATGGAATATCAAGTAGTGCAACCTGCTGCTTTACTTCATTAATGATAACATCCACGTATTGAGAAACAGGAATTGGCGTGTCTTCTTCGGTATAGCGAATGCCAAATCCGCCTCCCAAGTTGACGACTTCAGGAATGAAATCTATGTTCTCTTTCCATTCTTTAATTTTTGTGAACAGCTTTTGAATGGCCATAACAAATCCGGTTGTTTCAAAAATCTGTGATCCGATATGACAGTGAATGCCTAACAGGTGGAAGCGGTCATCCTCGCGAACACGCTTAATGGCTTCATCAGCCTGACCATTTTGCAAGCCGAATCCAAATTTTGAATCCTCTTGTCCTGTCGTAATGTAGTCGTGTGTATGTGCTTCTACCCCAGGTGTTAAACGTAACAGAACGGGAATTTTACCTTTAGCATGTGAGGAAACTTCTTTTAACAACTCAATTTCATAAAAGTTATCGACCACAATACAGCCGATGTTTTCTTGTAGAGCCATTTCAAGCTCTGCTTTGCTTTTATTATTACCATGGAAATGGATTTTTTCTTTTGGAAATCCGGCTTTAAGCGCCGTGTATAGTTCTCCACCTGAAACAACGTCTAATGATAGACCTTCGTCATGAACGAGCTGGACCATTGCCACACTTGAGAATGCTTTGCTTGCATAGGCAACTTGTGCTTTTACGTGATGCTTCTCAAACGTCTCCTTGAACTGGCGAGCCTTTTGACGAATTAATGCTACGTCATATACATACAACGGTGTGCCGAACTGTTTCGCTAAGCGAACCGTATCGACACCCCCAATTTCTAAATGTCCTTCATTATTAATTCTGCTTGTTCCATGTAAAAACATCGCTTTACCTCATTCCCAACTGTATGAAATTATGTAGAAAAAGACAGCTCACCCGTCATTGAGGTGATAACTGTCTTTTTACGTGACCGTTTACTTAATAAAAACAACCTTACCATAGAATAATATTTCTGGCAATTAGAATAGTTCCTTTTTTTCAATATTCGCTTCTATACACTTTTGATTAGTCGCCTTCACGCTTTTTATCTAACGGATGGACGATGCTTGGTCGCATTTTCGCACCTGCAACCGGTGTACGAATAATAATTTGCCACAATGCTTTCATGTTGAATGGAATGAACGGCCATAAGTACGGCGTATTAAGCGATCTTGTACTCGCTAGGAACAAGATATACAACGTCACACCTATTACGAATCCCGGAATGTGGAACAATGCGACCAAAATGGAGAGTGCAAGCCTCGACATTTTGTTTGCTACGCTCAGCTCATAGCTCGGTGTAGCGAACGATCCAATCGCAGCAATGGCGACGTACAAAATAACTTCAGGAACAAATAGTCCCACATCAATTGCAATTTGTCCGATGAGAGCTGCTGCAATTAACCCCATTGCGGTTGATAATGGGGTGGGCGTATGAATGGCGGCCATCCTCAGAAATTCAATTCCGATATCTGCAAAGAAAATCTGCATTACGGTCGGAATGTGTGTATGTTCGTTTGGCCCAATAAAGGCTAGACGCTCTGGTAGGAGCGATGGTTCTAATACAAAGAGAAGCCATAGTGGTAGAAGGTAAATAGATGTTAAAATGCCTAAAAAACGAACCCAACGCACAAACGTACCAACCGCAGCAGATTGACGATATTCTTCTGCATGCTGGACATGATGGAAATAAGTTGTCGGCGTAATGATTACACTTGGTGAGGTATCTGTAATAATAATAACATGTCCCTCTAACAAATGACTTGATGCGATATCTGGTCTTTCCGTGTAGCGAACAAGGGGGAACGGATTGTATCCTTGTTTAATTAAAAATTCCTCAATCGATTTATCAGCCATTGGTAAGCCATCAATATTGATCGCTTCTAGCTCTTGTTTGATGATTTTTACAAGCCCTGGATCTGCTACTCCATTAATATAACCAATACAAACGTCCATTTTTGAACGTTGACCAATTTTCATAATTTCAAAGCGAAGACGACCATCTCGAATTCGTCGACGTGTTAACGCCGTATTGATGATGATATTTTCCGTATACCCGTCTCGCGCTCCACGGATTACCTTTTCAGTGTCTGCTTCTTGCGGCTGTCTTCCTGGATAGGAACGCACATCAATTTCATATCCGATTTCCTCTCCATCAATAAGCACTACAATGAGTCCGGATAAGAACGTATCTCGTGCCTTTTCTAACGTTTTAATCGGATTTACCTGCTGATGAATTAAGCGATTTTCAATAATCTCACGCGCTTTCGCTTTTTCACGTTCATTATCGTTAATCTCAACGAGCTGTTCGACAACCTTGATAATATACGCGCTATCACATAGACCCGTAACATAGTATAGATGGACAGCACGATCTAAAATTTTCAGCTTACGAACGCCAACGTCAAAGCTCGTGATCATACTCGCATTCTTTTTAAACCATTCATCATTATCATCCACCCGCCTAAAAATAGGCGTTTGATCATAGGATTCATATGTCATAAAAACCGCTCCTTTCTAAAATGATTTGTACGGCTTGCTCGGTGATCGGACACCCTGCTTGTAAGTCATCGTAGCGCCCCATTTTCCCAATATCGCCGATTCCGACGATGATTGGAATATTTAGCTGATCTAAGCTGTAAACCGTGTCACCGTTAATACGGCCACTTTCAAACTCTTCAATTCCATTTTTGTCAACACCGTTTCCGGTTAGCATCCCGAATCGATCAACCGACACATCGACCCTTGTCCACTCGTTTTGATGCGTATTTGAGGCTACCGCTATTGCACCCAGTACTTCAATTTGCTTGTGGGTAGCTACTACTTTCATTGCTCGTTCACCAGGGCCCTCTCCAATAAACCCACAATCGTCAAACATTACAAAAACAGGATCATAGGGGGTTTGTAAAATGTACTGCACCATTTGCATGCCGGATAAATGTGTTGGATTTCCCTGTGACTGAGAAATACAGCGCCCTCCCATTTTTCTAGCAATATGCTCAAGTGTTCGCTGAGCATATTCATCTCCATCGGTTACCAAGATGACCCGTCTTCGCATCATTCTTCTATCCTTTCGGTCTAAAAATAAGAGCCACGATAAAACCAAACAGTATTGCAGAGGAAATACCGGCAGACGTTAACTCGAAAATCCCCATCGCAATACCAATAAATCCGTGTTCGTCTGCCTGTCGCATCGCACCGTGTAAAAGGGAATGTCCAAAGCTTGTAATCGGAACCGTCGCTCCTGCTCCCGCAAATTCAATAAACTTATCGTAAATACCAAAACCGTCTAAAACAGCCCCTACTACGACAAACAAACTCATAACATGTGCGGGTGTTAGATTTGTAAGATCGAACAATAGTTGTCCAACGATACAAATGGCGCCCCCTACAACAAAAGCAATAATATACTCCATCATCCTCTTCCTTTCTACAATGCTTCCATTACTACGCCATGTGCAATGGTCGGAATGGATTCCTTCTGTTGAATCATCGTTGGACTTAAAAGCGCTCCTGTTGCCACGACAAGTACGCGTTTTAAGGAGCCGTTTTTCATCTCGTTTAAGATGTGGCCATATGTAACAACGGCTGAGCAACCACATCCACTTCCTCCTGCAAATACGTTTTGGTCTGGACGGTAAATCATAAGTCCGCAATCATTGTGCACATCCGATAAATCGTAACCTTCGTCTTTTAGAAGCTGTTTCATCACTGGACTACCAACACCTGATAAATCCCCTGTGACAATTAAGTCATAATCATTTGGTGATGTGTTCATATCGATAAAATGCTGTTTGATCGTATCTGCTGCCGCAGGGGCCATTGCAGAGCCCATATCAAATGGATTTTTAATCCCATAGTCTGTTACTCGTCCAATAGTGGCACTTTTAATTCTTACGAGTCCTTTTTCCTTTGAAACAAGAGCTGCTCCTGCGCCTGTGATCGTTGATGTCGCACTGTTAGGCTTTTGCCCGCCATATTCTGTCGGATAGCGAAACTGCCGCTCTGCAGTGGCGTTATGACTGCTTGTTGCCGCAATGATCCGATGGGCGAATCCTCCGTCCACGAGAGCTGCTCCAACCGCTAGTGTTTCCATCGACGTCGAACACGCTCCGAACATACATAAAAAAGGAATTCGGTGGTGCCGTGCAACATAGTTTGCCGTCACGTTTTGGTTCAGTAAATCTCCTGCTAGAAAAATGTTAATGTCGTCATATGTGAGGTTTGCTTTTTGCAAGCACGTATTGACTGATTCGTTCATTAGTCGTCGTTCTGCTAGTTCCCAATTGTCTTCTCCGCAATGAAGATCGTCATGAATCTCATCAAAGCTTCCAGCAAGAGGACCGTCTGCCTCTTTCGGTCCAACAGACGTTCCAGTCGAATTGATATAAATCTCGTTTTCAAATACCCATGATTGTTTTCCAACTAATTTCATTCTCAAAAACCTCCTTGAACACTAGAGTAACTGACTAATCACGTAGCGGATAATTCCAACCACATAAGCTGATAGAGCCCCAAATACGATGACATTTCCGGCTAACTTAAACATGTTTGTTGCGATTCCTAATACAATTCCTTCACTCTTATGCTCAAGTGCTGCACTCGTGATGGAGTTTGCAAATCCTGTAACAGGAACCGCCGATCCCGCCCCGGCAAATTGACCGATTCGATCATACACACCAAACCCTGTTAGTAAAGCTGATAATAAAATAAGTGTTGCAACCGTTGGGTTTCCTACCGTTTGTTCCGTAAAGTTAAAGTATGCTAAATAAAAGTTTTCAATGGCTTGACCTAGCGCACAAATAAATCCACCGACTAAAAAAGCTTTTAAGCAATTTGTCACATAAGGGGTTGGTGGCTGAAATTTTTTGATATTTTTTTGATAGTCATCCTTTAGCTTTTGCTGATTTGATGATTGCTCCATATGAAACGCCTCCTTTTATAATTCAACAAAATAAATCCAGTGAAACAGTGATCCCATTACCTTTCCGAGGACAATAGCCATTAAGAGGATGACAATTTTTTCATCAATACCAATTCGCTTTGCCATAATAGGGAGAACATTCAACACCTCTGTTAAGCCCGCAGCAAGCATGCCAATAAACATTCCGCTTCCCGTTCCTACAATGACAGCAACAAAAAGGGGAAGATGAAGCGAATAGTGATTTAAGCTAAACCACCCTCCACCTACTGCTCCTGCTACTACTCCCCACTCATAGCCTCGAATGTACTTCATTGTCTTCGTCAGCTGCATTAGACGCGGAATGATTCCCAGAACCGTTAAAAACGCAACAAATCCCGATCCGACGGCTAATCCCCCTGCCATTCCAATAAAAACAGTCAGCACCACGCGAATCGTCATGGTTTTTTCTCTACCTTTTCTTGATTTTCGTGCCTGATGACGTACTGATCTAGATCCTGCTGATAATTAAACATTTCCACTTCTAATGGACTTGGTTCTTCGTTAATACGCTTCCGAAATAGGTGATTAAAAAACAAAATCATTCCCATTCCGAGACCAATTGAATACGGAATTTGTAGCAGCAGTGGCTTTTCATCCTCTATACCGGTTAAAATATAAAAAAGCTTTTGGTGCACCTGCTGCATGCTGACATCTTCGTGAAAATTCATAATAGCGAGCGCTGCTCCGATAAATAAAAGCAGCCAAACAAGTACGAAGAAAAAAGGAGAATAGCTTCTCTTTTTCAACAAAACTTCCACAATTGTCTCGGAAGGACCAATCGTTTGAACATCCACATCCGGGTAGTGTTGGTGAATCGTTTGAATAACATTCATCACATCAATAATGACAATGTTTTTGTCGCTCGGAGTGATTTGATAAATATCCTTAGAGGCAATCGATGTTACCAGCCCGTCCTCCCCTACAAGCATGACGAGCTTTTCGATCTTTACAACCTCGTTTGAACGTGCTTGAATGCGATGACGCATTCGTAAATAAATGGTCGGTTGCATCGTGATCACACCTTACTCTTTTCCTTTCTGATTAGTATGAGTTTCCAACTGAGCGATCATACAGCCAGCTTCCATCCATTAATTAACAAAAAGAGAGCAGACGCGATTGCATCTGCTCTCTTTTTGTTAATTTTCACTTTCCATTTGGCTCTTCATATGCTTTAAGATCTTTTTCTCAAGCCGTGACACTTGTACCTGTGAGATGCCGAGTCTTGAGGCCACTTCTGATTGTGTTTGGTCTTTGTAGTATCTTAGGTAAACAATTAAGCGTTCACGTTCGTCAAGTCCATCAATTGCTTCTTTCAACGCCATTTTATCAAACCACTTGGTTTCATTTTGATCGGCAATTTGATCAAGCAATGTGATCGGATCGCCATCGTTCTCGTACACCGTTTCATGAATGGATGATGGTGCACGGTTCGCTTCCTGAGCCATTACGACTTCCTCTGGGGTGATGTCTAGAAATTCTGCTACTTCAATAATGGTAGGAACACGGCCTAACGTTTTGGAGAGCTCATCCTTTGCTTTTCGAATTTTGTTGCTCATTTCTTTTAGGGACCTGCTCACTTTTACTGTCCCATCATCTCGAATAAAGCGCTGAATTTCTCCAATAATCATTGGGACCGCATAGGTCGAAAATTTCACGTCATACGACAAATCAAATTTATCGACCGACTTTAAAAGCCCTATACTCCCAATTTGAAACAGGTCGTCTGGTTCGTAGCCTCGATTTAAAAACCGCTGCACGACAGACCAAACGAGTCGCATATTTTTCTCGACAATTAAATCTCTTGCCCCTTGATCTCCTTGCTGACTTCGCTTAATCAGTGCTTTTACCTCAAAATCCTTTAGATAGCTTTCCGACTTATCATTTTTGACCTCCACATCCATCGGCAGATCTCCTTAATTGCACAAAGCTTTGCTTTTTGATAAGTGCTTTTTTAAGTGCAGTGTCGTTCCCGTTGCAGCGGAGGATTCAATGTGACATTCGTCCATAAAATTCTCCATAATGGTAAAGCCCATTCCTGATCGCTCTAAATCAGGCTTGGTCGTAAACAAAGGCTGCTTTGCCTCTTCAACATCTTCAATTCCTACGCCATGATCTTTAATTAAAATCTCCACGACGCCTTCGTCTGTTAAATACGCCGAAATATACACCATGCCATCCGGACTGTTTTCATATCCGTGAATGATGGCGTTCGTTACGGCTTCTGATACGACCGTTTTAATTTCAGTCAGTTCATCCATGGTGGGGTCTAACTGAGCAACAAATGCCGCTACGGTTACACGAGCAAATGACTCGTTTTGACTAAGCGACGAAAATTGGATGTGCATTTCATTTTTCATTATGCCACCCCCAACTTTTGAAGCGCGTGTGACTCATCTTGCTCTAGTCCAATAATTTTAAAGAGGCCGGACATATCAAACAGTCGCTGAATAGCAATTGGAATCGAACAAACGACCATTTCGCCACCGCTATTTTTGATTTGCTTGTATCGACCTAAAATGACTCCAAGACCTGAGCTGTCCATAAACGTCAAATGTTCCAAATTTAACACCATATGTTGAACCCATTCTTTTTCTAAAACGGCCGTAATTTCTTTTCGTAAGTAATCTGCTGTGTGATGATCTAACTCTCCACCTAATCTTGCTAATAACACACCTTGTTTAACTTCAAGCTTAACAGAAAGACTCAATCCACTTACCTCCCTGTATTCAATCGTATAGTGTGTGTTTCGCTAGGTGAAGACGATTATCCTTCTATATGACAAAACTAGAATTATTTCGTCAAAATTAGTGGTTATTAAGACGAGTGATTGAACATACCCATTGTCCGCTTAAATAAATGCCACCACGACGCTTCTTTCACATTTCCTTGTGACACAAGCGGAGATTGGCTGACAACTTGACCCTTTTTCTTAATAATCAGCATCCCGACTTCTTCGCCCTTTTGAATAGGCGCTTTCAGGTCCTGATTCATTTTTACTTCCGTGGTCACGTCTTTTGTCGACGCACCTTTTTTCGTTAAAATCGAAATAGGCTCTGATGTCACCACATTTACTTTCTTTTGGTCACCTTTGCTTACGCTTGCTTTTACAATCAGCGCATTACGTTTATAAAGAGGCTTTGTTTGATACTGATTGAACGCGTAATCAAGCATCTGAGTAACTTGAGTATTTCGTTCTTTAGGCGTTTCTGCTCCAAACACAACCGCAATGACGCGCATGTTTCCTTTTTTCGCTGTAGCTGTTAAGCAGTACTTCGCTTCACCTGTGAATCCAGTTTTCACCCCGTCAACACCTTGATAAAACTTCACTAATCGGTTTGTGTTCACAAGCCAGAATTTTTTATCGGTATTTTGACGAAGATAATCTTCGTATTTTCCTGTATAGTTGGTGATTTGATCATATTTCAAGAGCTCTTTTGCCATCATTGCCATGTCATAAGCCGTACTGTAATGATCTTTTACAGGTAAGCCTGTTGGATTGGCAAAATGCGTGTTCTTTAATCCTAATTGTTTTGCTTTTTTGTTCATCATCGCAACGAACGCTTTTTCAGATCCGGCGAGATGCTCGGCCATCGCAACAGATGCATCGTTGCCAGAACCAATCGCAATTCCTTTTAGCATATCGTTAACGGTCATTTCTTCTCCAGGCTCTAAAAAGATTTGTGAACCTCCCATAGAAGCCGCATATTCACTTGCACGTACTTTTTCATTCAGCGTAATCTTCCCTTTATCAAGCGCGTCCATAATTAAGATCATTGTCATAATTTTGGTCATGCTTGCAGGCGGTAACGGCTGTTGGCTATTTTTCTCGAATAAAACTGCTCCCGTATCTCGTTCAATTAAAACTGCTGATCGTGCTTTTGTAGCTAACTCTGCAGATTGACCTTCCGCTGCTGAAACAGGGTGTGAAAAGGTCGGAAACAAAAAGGCGGCTACAATTACAAATGGTAAAAATCGCTTCATTCCCACAAACCTCCATTCTTTATACACCCTATTTTTCCCATTAGTTTTCTCTTTATACTCAACTGGAAATATTTCCTTCATTATAAATAGGTCGCAGATTCGCATATAACGTCCCTTGTGAATCCATCTCAGCATACAGCACCTTCCCGATCCCAACATGATACTGCCTCTCAATCGACATCACGAGGGCTTCCTTTGACTGGTGAAGCGCGCGCAGTGCTTCTTCTACGATGACTCCATCTACTACAACCGCATAACTCAGTTCCTGCTGCTCGGGATTCAACTTGAGATCTTCTGGCGTAACCGGTCTTGCAGCTTCTTTTGAAAGCACAGATAAGTCCCCTCCAAGCTCTAATATGGCGTATTCCACATCAGCAATTCGGAAAAAACCCTGTGAGCGTAGCATGGATAAAAGAGCATAGATGCTCATACGATTCCGCTTCAGTTCCTTCATATTAATTTGTCCTTTGTTAATCACGATGCTTGGCGTAGCATTCAGCCGATAAAACGGCTTCTTTGTAGACAAATAGCTTAATAACACGATGCTAACACCAAGAAGCACCATACTAAACGCGGTTTTAAACGAATCCATTGATACTAACGGCTGTGCCGCTACGTTTGAAACGATAAACAAAATGGCAACTTCATAGGGCGTAAGCTGAGCCACTGATTTTTTCCCGATAAAGCTTGTTACAAGCCACGTACCAATGACAACAATGACAGCTCGTACAATAAAAATACCAATATCAATAAACATAGTTGACTCCTTTTCCGTTCGAATCGTTTGAGATGAATGGTTTCCTAGAATCGTGGGATGAGTGACAACGTATTCCGAAACAGAAGAAGTGACTCTTCTCCCTCACGTTTTACGCCCACTTCGTCATGCTTTGAAACGGAGGATTTCAGCTTACGCAGCGAGATGGTTAATAGACTATGATTCATCGAAGCGGTTTTAATAGACACGGCAATCTTTCCGCGATCCCACTGTTTCTCTACCTTTTCCATCTGCTCTCCTGCTTTTTGCCACTCGTGTCGCTCAGCTTGTTTCATTACCTGCTGTACGTTATCTTCAAACGATGGCGTTTCTTTAAAAAACACGACATACTGCCATGCCCAAATGCCAATATAGATTAGTAATAGGAGTCCCAAAAGTGATAGATTAATCTGTTTTTGTGACAAACTAGTATCCCCCCCTCGATGTTCTTATTCGTATCAGTATAATCGCTTTTAAAACTTGACATACCTCCTGTCACCTATTTACAGAAAAAAGAAGTTGTTATACTATGTTCTTTAGTTGTTGTTCGACTTTGTTGTGCAATACGTGACAAAAATCAACAATTGTTGGGGGTTAATGAAGTGCTTTTCAATTCATTTGAATTTATTTTTGTGTTTTTACCAGTTGTCTTTTTACTCTTTTTCTTATTTAACAAATTTAAGTTGCACCTTGCGACAAAAATTTGGTTATTTATTACCTCCTTGTTTTTTTACGGTTTTTGGAATCCAAGCTACTTGCCAATTATTCTGTTTTCCATTCTTTTTAACAGATTTATAAGCATCATCATTGTAAAGGCTTCCACACCTAAAAAATCAAAGGCTTACTTAACGTTCGGGGTCGTATGTAACATTCTTCTTCTCGGCTACTACAAATACTACGATTTCTTTGTAACGAACATTAATACGGTGTTTAAGACGGATTACACCCTTCTGCACCTTCTTTTACCACTTGGAATAAGCTTTTTCACTTTTCAGCAGATTGGTTATTTAGTAGATACATATCGCGGTGAGACAAAGCAATATTCGTTCCTCGATTATGCGCTATTCGTGACGTTTTTCCCGCAGCTAATCGCAGGGCCGATTGTTCATCATCAGGAGCTTATGCCGCAGTTCCATTCGTTAAAAAAGCGTTTTTTTAATTTTCATAATATCGCGCTTGGCTTTTTTATTTTTTCCGTTGGATTATTTAAAAAAGTAATGATTGCGGATAGCCTAGCAAAATGGGCCAATAAAGGGTTTCTAAACTTTGATTCGCTCACAACGATTGATTCTTGGATCACATCGCTAAGCTACACGTTTCAGCTATATTTTGATTTTAGCGGCTATTCTGATATGGCGATTGGGATTGCCTTACTCTTTAATATCACGCTACCAATTAACTTTAATTCGCCATACAAAGCCCGAAACATTCAAGATTTCTGGCGCAGATGGCATATTACCTTAAGCCGATTTTTAACTCAGTACATTTATATTCCGCTCGGTGGAAGCCGAAAAGGAAATGCACGTACATACGTAAACATCATGATTATTTTCTTAGTTAGCGGTTTTTGGCACGGAGCGGGGTGGACCTTTATTATATGGGGCGCTTTACACGGCATCGCCTCTGTTATTTGCCGTTTTTGGGGCAAGCTTCCTGTTACGCTACCGAAGCTTTTATCATGGTTCATTACGTTTCAGTTTATTAATGCAACATGGGTATTCTTCCGAGCACCTGACGTTGCAACGGCCATGTCGATTTTAAAAACGATGTTTAATATTCCGGCTTGGTTTCATCAGCCTGTTCAAGCTTTCAAAGAAAAAATGGTCCTATTTGGGAATATCGACATTGCGTGGGATACGATCTGGCTTGTTGTTGGCTGCTTCTTATTAGTCGTCGTGACGAAAAATTCACATCAGCTCAAGGATAAGTTCAAGCCGCACTTTTTAACGGTGCTATTCGTCTGTGCCCTACTGCTCTATTCACTTGTGAACATTACAAACATCAGTGAATTTTTATACTTTAACTTTTGAGGTGACAAGCATATGAGTTATAAAAAGTGGACATTGAGCGTCATTGGAATTACTGCTCTCTTCTTGTCCCTTTTAATTGGTTTTAATTTCGTCATGGACCCGATGTGGACGTTCAATCATCGGACACATTATCAAAATGCACAGATGGCCATTGATGAACGACAGCAAAAAACAAACTGGTTAACGTTTCGACCGTTTCACTACGATACGCTTCTTCTCGGAAGCAGTCGTTCTACTTACATCGACCAGCACAAATTTAAAGGATTTCACACGTTTAACTTTGCGGTAAGTAACATGTCCGTTCGCGAATACGATAGTTTTGTGCGCTACGCAAAACAGCAAGATCAAGCAAAGCTACAGCGTGTTGTAATCGGGCTTGATTTTTTCAAATCAAGCGTGAATGAAAGCACCGCACCTCTTAGTTTAGATGGAAACGTTGTGCGCGCAAACGCGACGTTTTATCGCTATAAAACGCTACTATCTCTTGATACATTTGAATACGCACGTAAAAACTTTAAAGCGGCGTTAAAAGATAAGCCCATTTTTGAACGTAGCTACGATAACTATAACGTCGCATCAGCCGTTTCATATTCAGACAAAGTTAAACAGGTACGAACGAAAGATAAAATTAAAAAATTCCGCGAAGTCTTTTATGGCCCAACGTATCAATACAATGACAAGTACAAGGCGATTATTGAGCGCGTGAAGGTTAATAACCCTGATTTGGAGTTTATTCCGTTCACGACGCCAATTTCAACGGAATTAATGCAGGCATTGGTAGAAGAAGGACGATTTGATGATTATGAACGCTGGCTTCGTGATGTCATCTCGGTATACGGTGGCGTGTATAACTTCATGTATCCAAACACCGTTACGAATAATTACAAAAACTATTTTGATGGTCATCATTTCTATCCACAAGTTGGCGACTATATTGCTGAACGAATCACAGATCCAACGAACAAAGAGCTTCCAAAGGATTTTGGTGAATACGTAACGGCGGATACCATTGATGCACATCTTAAGCATGTGAAAGAACTGTTAAACAAACAAAAATAAGTCCCCAAGCTGGGGACTTATTTTTGTTTACTCACTAAGTTTATTTAATTACGTTATGAATAAGCGGACGCTCTTCAGGCTTGCTGTTTGAAATTTCGTACGCCTCTTGTACTTTTTTGATTGAATCCGTTGGGTTTTCATCATCTGTATGAAGCACAACGATCGCTTCACCAGCTTTGACTTTATCTCCCACTTTTTTCTTCAGCGTAATGCCGACTGCATGGTTAATTTGGTCGTCTTTTGTTGCACGACCAGCTCCTAAATACATAGCTGCAATCCCAATGGATTCCGCCTCAATTGCAGACACATAGCCATCTTTTTCAGCTTTTACTTCCACTTGGTATTTCGCTTGAGGAAGCTTGCTCAAATCATCGATCATGTCTACGTTTCCACCTTGAGCTTGAACGAAGGAACGGAACACTTCAAACGCTTTGCCGTTTTCAAGGTTTTTCTCTAATTCTTTGTATGCTTCTTCATACGTGTCAAAGATTTCAGCGATGACTGCCATATGTGAAGACAACTCTAACGATAGACGGCGAAGATCGTCTACTTTTTTCCCTTGAAGTACTTCTACCGCTTCACGTACTTCGTTTGCATTTCCAACTTCGAAGCCAAGTGGTTGATTCATATCACTAATAACTGCAACTGTGTGACGACCTAAGTTGTTCCCGATATTAACCATTTCTTTTGCAAGAGCTTCAGAATCTTCGAGTGTCTTCATGAATGCACCAGATCCCGTTTTTACGTCTAGTACAATTCCATCAGCACCTGAAGCAAGCTTTTTACTCATAATTGATCCAGCGATTAACGGAATTGAGTCTACCGTTGCCGTCACGTCACGAAGCGCATATAATTTTTTATCCGCTGGCGCTAAGTTTCCTGTTTGACCTGCCACAGCTAGTTTATGCGTGTTTACGTTATTAATAAATTCTTCTTTTGTCATTTCGATATGGAAGCCTTCAATTGCCTCTAACTTATCGAGCGTTCCACCCGTATGTCCAAGGCCGCGCCCAGACATTTTAGCAACCGGCACACCTACAGATGCTACTAATGGTCCTACAATAAACGTTGTTTTGTCTCCTACCCCACCTGTTGAATGCTTATCAACTTTGTGTCCTTCGATTGCTGATAAATCAATCGTTTCACCAGAGTTCACCATTGCTTGTGTTAACGTAGCAATTTCGTTCGATTTCATTCCTTGGAAGTAGACAGCCATCATGAGTGCAGACACTTGATAGTCTGGAATATCTCCCTTTGTATACCCCTCTACAAAGAAATTAATTTCTTCTGTTGTTAGTTCTTTTCCGTTACGTTTCTTTTGAATAATATCAACCATTCTCATTTGTAAGCACCTTCTCCGTTATGTGTATAGATATGATTAAATTTCTTTAATAATTGCTTTTACAAGTGATAAAAATTGCGTCTTAACTTTTTCCGTCGTCTCCATCACTTCTTCATGGTTTAACGGCTGATCTAAGATCCCTGCTGCCATGTTAGAAATACAAGAGATTCCGAGTACGTTCATTGAACTGTGACGCGCAACGATGACTTCAGGGACCGTAGACATTCCAACCGCATCTGCTCCAACAGCGCGAAGGAAGCGAATTTCAGCTGGCGTTTCATAACATGGACCAGAGTTCGCAACATATACGCCTTCTTGAACCGCAATGTCTAATTTCGCTGCTGTTTTCTTCGCCAGCTCACGAAGATTTTTGCTGTACGCTTCAGACATATCTGGGAATCGTACACCAAGCTCGCCGTCGTTTTTCCCGATAAGCGGATTGTCTCCAAGATTATTAATATGATCGCTAATAATCATTAAGTCGCCTGGATTGAACGATTCGTTTACGCCACCTGCCGCATTCGTTACGATCACTGTTTCAACGCCTAGCGCCTTCATCACACGCACAGGGAACGTCACTTTTTCAAGGCTGTATCCTTCGTAATAGTGAAAACGACCTTGCATCGCGACAACGGTCACATCATTAATTGTTCCCAATACAAGCTGTCCTGCATGACCTTCAACCGTTGAAACAGGAAATTCCGGAATCTCTTCGTACGGAATTTGCACTGCTTCTTCAATTTCATCTGCTAGAACCCCTAGACCTGATCCTAAGATAAGTCCTACAGTCGGTGTTTTCGAGAATTTCTCTTTAATATAATCCGCTGATTTTTGGATTAACGTACTGTTCATGTTTCTACCTCCACCTGTCGTCATTTTATCTATTATTTTAATTCATTTAAAAACGATGTTCCGTGCTCAGGTAATTTCACATTGAAGTTTTCAGCAACCGTTGCTCCAATATCCGCAAACGTTTGACGAAGTGAAATTTCTCTACCTTCTGTGAATTTTTTGCTATAAACCACTAAAGGTACGTATTCACGCGTATGATCTGTTCCGTGATGAACAGGGTCATTACCATGATCTGCTGTGATGATTAGTAAGTCATCTTCTGTTAGTTTTTCAAACACTTCTGGTAGACGTGCATCAAACTCTTCAAGCGCATCTCCATATCCTTGTGGATCACGGCGATGGCCGAATAACGCATCGAAGTCCACTAGGTTTAAGAAGCTAAGCCCTGTAAAGTCCATTGACAGCGTGTCGACCAATTTATCCATACCATCCATGTTTGACTTTGTGCGAAGTGATTGTGTCACTCCCTCACCATCATAGATATCGGAAATTTTACCAATGGCAATCACATCATACTTTTCATCTTTTAATTCATTCATGACCGTACGACCAAATGGCTTTAGCGCATAATCATGTCGATTAGACGTACGTGTGAATTTCCCAGGCTCTCCAAGGAACGGACGAGCAATAACGCGTCCTACCATGTACTTTTCATCTAATGTAAGTTCACGAGCGATTTTACAGATTTTATACAGCTCATCAATTGGTACGATTTCTTCATGAGCCGCAATTTGAAGCACAGAATCTGCTGACGTATAGACAATTAATGCCCCTGTTTCCATGTGCTCTTTTCCAAGCTCATCTAAAATTTCTGTTCCTGAAGCTGGTTTGTTTCCGATAATTTTACGTCCAGTTTTTTCCTCAAGATCTTGAAGAAGCTCATCTGGGAAGCCGTCTGGAAATACGCGGAACGGTTTATCAATATGAAGGCCCATGATTTCCCAATGACCTGTCATCGTATCTTTTCCTGTTGATGCTTCCTGCATTTTTGTATAAAAAGCAAGGGGCTTGTCTGCTTTTTCAATCCCTTTAATTTCACGAATATTACTTAGACCTAACTTCGCCATATTAGGCATCTTTAGGCCACCACGATGCTCAGCGATATGACCAAGCGTATCTGACCCTTTGTCATCATATTGTGCCGCATCCGGTGCTTCACCGATCCCTACTGAATCCATTACCACTAAAAATACGCGTTTGTATGTATTGGAAGACATAGCAAAATACCTCCATAGATAGAATTTATTTGTAAGTTTCCCCATTTCCTCTTGTTTAACTCCTACAAGAGAATGGCAAACGTTGTTCACAACTCATCAGAAGTCTGACAACACAAGTATAGTCGTTTTGTCCTGAGTTGTACACTAAAAAATAAAGCGATTACAAAAAGTTCACAAAAAAAGGTGGAGCGCTTCTAAACGCTCCACCTTTTCTCTCCTCTTTAAGCAATTATGCTCGAGGATGAAATTGATTATATACATCTTTTAATCTAGTTTTTGTAACGTGCGTGTAGATTTGCGTAGTCGAAATGTCGGCATGTCCCAACATTTCTTGTACGGCCCTCAAATCGGCTCCGTTTTCCAATAAATGCGTTGCAAATGAGTGTCTGAGCGTATGCGGGGTCAGTTCTTTTTCAATTCTTGCTTCTCTTGCTAGCTTTTTAAGAATTTTCCAGAACCCTTGTCTCGTTAACCGATTTCCATGATGATTTAAAAATAATGCCGTTTCACTGCTTTGCTTTTTCAGGAGCTGCCCTCGTGCTCGTTCAATGTATGATTGAATCGCTTCCGATGCCATTCTCCCCATTGGAACAATTCGTTCCTTGCTCCCCTTCCCAAAGCATCGAAGAAATCCCATCGTGACGTGAACATCTTCAATGTTTAAGTTGACGAGCTCTGATACCCGAATGCCAGTTGCGTACAGCAACTCTAGCATGGCTTTGTCTCGAATGCCAAGAGGTGTCGACGTATCCGCGCTCATTAAAAGCGCCTCTACCTCATCGGCATTTAACACTTTCGGCAGCTTTCGTTCTGTTTGAGGTATTTCAACGTGAACGGAAGGATCTTGATCCGCAATCTTTTCACGCAACAAAAACTGATGAAACGAACGAATGGATGCCACATGTCTTGCAATTGTCTTTGATGATTTTTGCTGTTCATGTAAATATCGAAGAAACGATACGATATGAACTCGTGATACGTCATTATAGGATGTGATTTGCTCGACGTTCTTTAAAAATTGTTCATACTTTTTTAAATCGCGCTGATACGACTCAATGGTATTTTCCGCAAGACCTCGCTCGACAATCAAATAATGCATAAAATCCTGAATATGAAATTCCAACGGTCATTACTCCCCATTCTGATAAAACAATAATAGTCGATCGATCCATGACGTTGATTTTTCTTCATGACCCATGTTGGCTACCTTTACCGCAGACCCCTGTGGTTCATCATATTTATGGTAGTCTTGGTATTCTTGATGAACCCAAACAATTCCATAGTAAAAGAGAAACGTAAATCCCATGAAAAAAAGAAATACTTTACCCGTATTATAAACGGTTTCTGCCCACGATTTCATCTTCTAATCCTCCAATAAAAAGCGTTATTAGAAGATATGCCAGAAATGGTAGGTTTTATACGTCATTTCCCGTCTTTTCTTATTTCTATGTAGCTTCTTTATATAACAAAAACCTTCTCCTCTAGACGGAAAAGGCTATTTCATTAGTTATCTTCATTCTCTTCTTTATCTTGACATCTGTGACAAATGCCATGAAACGTTAAACGGTGATCTTTAATTTTAAACTTCCAATCTCTCTCTACTATTTCCTCTACGTCTTCTAGCAGATCATCTTGGATTTCATCTACCGCTCCACACTCAATACATACGAGATGATGGTGAAAATGCGCTGCTCCTTCTTTGCGAAGATCATAGCGTGAAACGCCATCACCGAAGTTAATTTTGTCGACTACTTTTAATTCCGTTAATAATTCTAACGTACGGTATACAGTTGCTAAGCCAATTTCTGGAGATTTTTCCTTGACGAGGAGATATACATCTTCAGCACTCAAATGGTCCTCTTCATGTTCAAGGAGTACTCTAACAGTCGCTTCCCTTTGAGGAGTAAGCTTATAGCTTGCTGAGTGCAACTGCTGCTTTATTCTATCAATTCGACTTTCCATCTCTATTCCCTCCCTCGCCATTCATTCATTTATTATATCAAATGTAGAGAAAGTGTCAAAATAAAATCATTATAATTAACAAATAAGAATGGTTATTATGTGATAACCATTCTTATTTGTTAATAAAGGACATAACCGATTTCATCAGAGGTGGAGAAGCATACGCCTCAAAACTAGAAGCAAGCGTAATAAAAAGAAGAATGCCAACGATCGAAAGACTATACCGTAAAAAGGCCGCTGAAATGGATTCTTTGCTACGTTTTAGAAATTGCTGCCTCACTAACTTTAATGAAAAGGCAATTGATAACGTTGATAAGATAATGAAGGCTGGAATTAAGAATAGATTTTGTGGAAGTACCGACACGGAAGATAGTAAAAAGCCGTTTAATCCCATTTGGTTGACGAGAAACCCGACCGTAAAACCAACGACCATTCCTTTTAAAAACAAAAGGATAAGAACGAGCGGTAGCCCAATAATGGATATCCCAAGAATCCAAATCAGCCCCAAGTACTTTACGTTATGCAAAAAGCTTTGCTGAAACATTTCATGATGATTTGAGAACTGTCCTTGAGATACTTGTCCGAAAAACCGATTTAAATAAAAGTATAACCCCTGTTTTTGCTCTACGTTTAAGCTATTTACTACAATAGCGCCAAATATCACGCCCATTAAAAACAGAACCGTCGTAAATAAATAAATGGAACTATGCTCGCGAACGTGCTGAACATACCTAGAATTCATCATCTTTCGTCTCATCATATGCCTCCTACTCCTACGAGTCGATTGATAGATTATATGATAGATTCCAGACAACTATTCCTCTGAACAAAAAAGGTTATAAAATCTTTCCGTACACGCCTCCGCCTCCGGTTTGAATTGCTAGTATTCCGTTTCTTGCCTTCAAAATCAGCTCGACGATCGGAGCTTTTACAGCCTTACTAAGCTCGGATTCCGTCGCCTCATGCAAGATATACATTTCCGTACCAACTTTCTCAATAAGCTTTTCAAGCGTTTTTGGGCCAATCCCTGGCAAAAATTGAAGAGGAACTTGGTGAATGTAAGGAGGACGTGTCGCTTCTTCATCCGTATTTTTCAGTTCCATTAGTCGATTGTAAACGCCTTTGATGAACTTCGTTGATCCACAGTTTTGACAGACCTTTTCATTTCCTTGTACGGGAGTTGCGCACCGCTCACAAGCCGTTCGGTGATATTTTCCTAACAGCGGATTTAAACCATAGTTCGCTACAATTCGACGCCCGTCTTCCCCTTTTAATACCTTCTTCAATTCTAGAAATGACGGACTTTTCATTTCCATCACTTGATATTCTCTTGCTAGCTTCGGTGTTGAATGAGCATCGGAATTCGATAGAAAAGAATAGTGATGAAGCTCCGCTATTTGATCTGCCATCTTCGTATCTGCGCTTAAGCCAAGCTCCACCGCGTCAATTAATAATGGATCAAACACTTCCGTTAAAGAACGTGTTACGCCTCGTCCGTACAAACTTTTAAACGGTGTGAAGATATGAGCCGGTATGAACAGACCACCTAAGGATTTGACCTTCTCTTGCAGGACGGTTGCTTTTTCATAAATTCGCTGAGAGCTAAGCGTAATATTTTTAACCCGGTTCGCAAACCAAAGGGAAAAATCTTTCATTGCTTCTATTGCAGGAAGATAGCACAGCACATGAATAGGCCCTTTACAATGCTCATCATAGAGTTCAATTTCAGATCCTAAAATAAGCGTTACGTCTTCATCTTTATAGCGTAAGCCGCCTTCTTCTAGCTCATCTAATCGACCATGCTCAAGCATTTCTTCTAATTCCGCAATGACTTCCGGTACGTGGCAGTCAATAACACCGATGAGATTTAACCCTTTACGTTCAGTTGCCTCTTGTAAAATCGATGCCATCGTTAACGTTCGTGCAGCGGTAATTTTTACTGGGCGATCTGAACGTGTTCGACCGATATGAACGTGTAGATCAACGTAGTATCGTTGCATCTTATTCTCCTAGCGCGCTCCGCAATTGTAGATATTGAACGGCATACGCAGTTTTTGCATCGTAAATTTCATTTGTGCGAATAAGCTCTAGTGCCTCATCAATGGTGAGCTCCATCACTTCAACGAATTCATCTTCATCAAGCTCTGCTTTTGTTTCCATCACCTTTAAATCCGTTGCTAAGTATAAATGAACAAGCTCGTCGGCAAATCCTGGTGATGTGTAAAAAGAAATAATATGGTGGAGATGATCCGTCGTATAGCCTGTTTCTTCCTCTAATTCACGCTTTGCCGTTTCAATCGGCTCCTCTCCTATTTCAAGCTTGCCAGCTGGTATTTCCACAAGTAAACGCTCCATCGCCTTACGATATTGTTTTACCATGACCATTTTATGATCTTCTGTTAACGCAATAATCGCCACTGCCCCTGGATGCTTAATGATTTCTCTTGTACTTGTTTTACCGTTCGGTAGCTCTACTTTCTCGTGATATAGGTCAATTACGCGCCCATTAAAAATTTTTTCAGACTCAATTGTTTTTTCGACTAAATGTTTCACATCGTCACCTCATGATTTCATTTATTTTATGTAGGAACCAATCTTTCACTAAGTGTAACACAACTCATCTCTTTCATACGCTTTGAAGAATAGAGACCTCTTAGTTGAGTTCAAACGTGCATTAACGCTACAATACAAAAAAGAGCGTTAGGAGGAAAGAAAATGAAAAAGAGACAACTTGGCTCATCTGATTTGATGGTTAGTGAACTAGGTCTAGGATGTATGTCACTTGGCACGGATTATGTACAGGCAAAAAGCGTGATTGATCAAGCGCTAGATTTAGGCGTGAATTATTTAGATACAGCTGATCTGTACGATTTTGGCACAAACGAAGAAATTATTGGGAAAGCCATTCGTGAAAAGAGACAAGAAATTATTCTCGCAACAAAAGTCGGAAACCGCTGGGAAGAAGGAAAAGAAGGCTGGCATTGGGATGCATCGAAAAGCTACATAAAAGAAGAAGTAAAAGAAAGTCTGCGCCGCCTTGGAACAGATTATATCGATCTTTATCAGCTCCACGGTGGCACAATGGAAGATCGCATTGATGAAACGATTGAAGCGTTTGAAGATCTCAAGCAAGAAGGCGTCATTCGTTATTACGGCATTTCATCCATTCGCCCAAATGTCATCCGCGAATACGTGAAAAAATCCTCTATCATTAGCGTCATGATGCAATACAGCATGTTTGACCGTCGCCCTGAAGAAGCGGTCTTGGCTCTTTTAAGCGAACATCACATTAGTGTCGTTGCACGAGGGCCTGTCGCAAAAGGTCTACTAAGTGAAAATGGTACGCAAAAGCTAGAGAGCAAATTTAATGGCAAGGGCTACCTTGACTATTCTTACGAGGAGCTAACGTCTCTATTACCTGATTTGAAGCAGGTTCGATCAGACCATTCTTTAACAGAATCTGCTCTTCAATACTGCCTTCATTCCCCGGTGGTCGCATCTGTGATTGCTGGTGCGAGCACGGTTGAACAAATTAAAGACAATGCCAAAGCCGTCAGTGGTATGCCGCTAACAGCAGCGGAATACGAGCAGTATCAGGCGCTCACAAAGTCATCCGTGTACGAAGCTCATCGCTAACAGCCGTAAAAAAAACCACCTCTTCCCGTCAAGAGGTGGTTTTTACTCATTTATATTCTTTCCAGTTCATTGAACTTTCGCTTAGGAGTTCTTCAAAGGATTTATTTTTCTCACGCTGTTTGCGCTCTTCTCTTTGCTTGCGAAGCTGTTCTTCCTTTTGCTTCGTTTCTTCTGCTTCAAGAGATTGTTTCTTTTCTTTTAGCTTCGCCCAAACGCCTTCATTTAACTGATCTTGCAATGTTAATGAATCATTTTCTTTCTTTTTAGACGGAGCGTTGTTTCGTTTTTTAGCCATGGATATTCCCCCCTACATTACTCGTAAGCAAGATTATACCATATGAACAGAAGAATGCGTATGGATGTGATTAATAGCTATCGAGCTTTACGTTCTCATCGACAATCAGAGGTGGTTCTGTTGAATTTTTAATATCTTCAACAGTAAATCCTTGCGCAACTTCAATAAGTTTTAAACCATCTTCTGTTACGTCAATAACAGCGCGATCCGTCACGATACGATTCACCACACCTTTTCCTGTTAATGGAAGCGTGCATTCTTTTAGAATCTTCGGCTCTCCTTTTTTCGTCACGTGCTCCATAATAACGATAATACGTCTGGCACCGTGCACTAAATCCATCGCGCCGCCCATTCCCTTAATCATTTTCCCAGGAATCATCCAGTTAGCAAGATCACCCGTTTCCGATACTTCCATGCCTCCTAAAATGGCAATGTCAATATGACCGCCGCGAATCATCGCAAATGATTCGGCACTATCAAAGTAAGAAGCGCCAGGGATAGCCGTAACCGTTTCTTTCCCTGCATTGATAAGGTCCGGATCGACGGCATCTTTATCAGGATATGGTCCAATTCCTAGCAGACCGTTTTCGGACTGAAGTACAACCTGCTTATTATCAGAGATATAATTGGCTACGAGCGTTGGAATGCCAATACCGAGGTTTACATAGTACCCATCTTGAATTTCCTTTTCTGCTCTCCTTGCGATACGCTCTCTTACTTTTACACCATCTTGAATCATCTACATACGCCCCCTTTAGTTTGATACGGTTAATCGTTCGATACGTTTTTGCTGCTCCCCGACGATCAAAGCCTGAACATAGACACTTGGCGTGTGAATCATATTTGGATCTAAGTGGCCAATATCATATAATTCCTCTACCTCAGCAATCGTTACTTTCCCTGCTGCAGCAATCATTGGACTAAAGTTACGAGCTGTTTTGTTGTAAATTAAGTTCCCCATTCGGTCCGCTTTGTGAGCACGTACTAAGCTGTAATCCGCTACAAGAGCTTCTTCTAACACATATTCTTTACCATTGAAGTGACGCGTTTCTTTTCCAAGTGCAATTGGTGTTCCTACTCCTGCTGGGGTATAAAAAGCGGGAATTCCAGCTCCACCAGCACGGATTTTCTCAGCAAGCGTTCCTTGCGGCAACAGTTCAACTTCAATTTCTCCTGATAATACTTGGCGCTCAAATTCCTTGTTTTCACCTACGTAAGAGCCCACCATTTTTTTGATTTGTTTGTTTTTTAATAATAAGCCAAGTCCCCAATCATCTACCCCACAGTTATTGGAGATGACCGTTAAGTCCTTCACTCCTGTTTCCACAAGAGCTAAAATCAAGTTCTCCGGGATTCCGCAAAGACCAAATCCTCCTACCATAATTGTTGAGCCATCTTTAATCTTTTCGACCGCTTGCGCGAATGACGAATATACATTCTTCATTTATAAACCCCCTTGTTTTAGAAAACGCTTACTATTATTTATTTTGAAAAGGCAGTGAAGCAATTCTTCACTACCTTTTACAATCATGGACGTTCGATAATTGTGGCAACCCCTTGACCGCCGCCAATACAGAGCGTTGCAAGCCCACGTTTGACCTTACGCTTTTGCATTTCATGAATCAGCGTAACAAGTACACGAGTTCCACTTGCGCCGATTGGATGTCCTAATGCAATGGCTCCACCATTCACATTTAACGCTTCCTTGTTGAAATGAAGCTCGCGATCAACGGCTAATGATTGAGCTGCAAACGCCTCGTTCGCTTCTACTAGATCAATATCCTCTAAGCTGATCGTTGCTTTTTCTAATGCCTTTTTCACTGCTGCTACAGGTCCAATTCCCATAATGCTTGGGTCAACGCCTGCGCTTGCGTTTGCTTTAATATGTACGAGTGGTTTAATTCCAAGCTCATTTGCTTTCGCAAGACTCATCACGACCACTGCTGCCGCCCCGTCATTAATACCTGACGCGTTACCTGCCGTCACACTTCCGTCTTTCTTGAACGCCGGACGAAGTTTTGCGAGCTTATCAGCTGTTGTACCTGCACGTGGAAATTCATCTTGCTCAAATACCGTAACTTGCCCTTTTTTGCCCGGAACTTCTACTGGGACAATTTCGTCTTTGAAGCGACCTGCTTCAATAGCTGCGACGGCCTTTTGCTGGCTCGCTGCTGAAAATTCATCTTGCTCTTCTCTTTTAATATCGTACTTTTCACATAAATTTTCCGCCGTTACGCCCATGTGATAGTCGTTAAACGCACACCATAAACCGTCTTTTATCATACTATCTACTACTTTTTGATCGCCCATCTTAAAACCATTTCGTGCTCCGTTTAACAAGTAAGGGGCCTGACTCATATTTTCCATTCCACCCGCAACAACAATCTCCGCATCCCCAGCTAAAATTGCCTGTGCTGCTAGGTGTACGGCCTTTAATCCTGAACCGCAAACTTTATTGATTGTCATAGCAGGAACGGTTTCAGGTAGTCCAGCTTCTAATGCTGCTTGTCGTGCCGGATTTTGCCCTAAACCAGCTTGAAGTACGTTCCCCATGATGACTTCGTCCACATCATGTGACTGAACGCTCGCTCTGTTTAACGCCGCTTTGATAACAGTACTTCCTAACGTTGTCGCTGAAACATTTTGCAAACTACCACCAAAGCTTCCGATCGCCGTTCTTACAGCGCTTACAATTACTACTTCTGTTTGACTCATGTCGCCACATCTCCCCGTTACTTAGATTACTTGTTTCTCAGTGTATTACATTCTCGTTTTATAGCTAAAATCCTCTTAATTTGTCAAAATTTATTATTTATATTGAATTTTTAGATACCTTTTCGTAAGATAGTCTTGATGAAGACGCTTACAAAGAGAGGTTAAAATCATGCTTAATGCCCAGCCTGTCACATTAATCGAAGTTGGTCCTCGTGATGGTTTGCAAAATGAGAGCCAATTTGTCCCGACCGACGTTAAAATTCAATTCATTCACAAGCTCAAGCAAGCAGGATTTAAGGAAATGGAGATCACTTCGCTCGTGTCCCCTAAATGGGTGCCACAAATGAAAGATGCACGAGATGTGATCAGTGCGATTCAGGATGATACTCGAAATATCGTTTTAGTTCCAAACAAAAAAGGCATTGAGCTGGCCGAAGAGCTTTCCTGTTCTTCCCTAGCTGTGTTTGTCGGTGTCAGCAATACGTTTAATCAAAAAAACATTAATAAAACCACCCAAGAAAGTCTTCAAGAATTAGTTCCCCTTATTCAACAATTAAAGCAGCAACACAAGTTTATACGTGCGTGTATCTCAACATCCTTCTACTGTCCATATGAAGGGAAAATAGCAGAAAGAGAGGTTCTTGCGTTAGGTGAAGCCTTCGCAAAAGCTGGCGTTGATGAATTAAGCATTGCTGATACGATTGGGATGGCAAATCCAAAAGAAGTATACAGCCTTTTTTCTTCGTTCGTGAAGGCCGATCTGCCGCTCCTACTGACCGCACATTTTCACGATACAAGAGGAATGGCCATTGCCAATATATATGCGGCTCTTCAAGCTGGCATTACCCGCTTTGATACGTCTGCTGGTGGGTTAGGCGGATGTCCATTTGCCAAAGGGGCCACAGGAAACGTTGCGACAGAAGATGTTGTATTTATGCTTGAACAAATGGGATTGCAAACAGGGATTGATCTTAACGCACTTTTAGATGCCGTCGCCTTTCTTTCACCATATGTGTCCCGCAAAATTGACAGCAAACACTTTGCCCTACAGCACAACTTGGGTCATCTGTAAAAAACATGCTAAAATAACAACAAACACTAAGCAAAGGAGCATGTTTACTTATGAAGAAATGGGTTGTAGCGCTAGGAGCCGTTGCTGGAGTAGCGGCGGGGGCAGGAGTTTTTTTCACGAATCAAATTATGTACATCAAGAAAAAGCAGGATGAGGAGATTATCACGCGTGAAACAAGCGAAGGTTTATTTGATATGGATGCTTACGAGCAGCTAGAAAAGCAAACGTTTACAGTACCTTCTCCTTTTGGCTATAAGCTGAACGGAACGCTTATTGCACCTTACGAGCATAAAAATTATATTATTTTTTGCCACGGTGTTACGGTTAACTCGTATAACTCAATTAAGTACATGAACCTTTTTATAGAGCGTGGTTGGAACGTTATTTTATATGACCATCGTCGACACGGCTTGTCCGAAGGAAAAACAACAAGCTATGGACACTATGAAAAATTCGACCTTCAAGCAATCGTTCACTGGGCGAAGTTAACACTTGGAACAGATATTACGCTCGGTATTCACGGTGAATCAATGGGAGCTGTCACAACTCTACTTTATGCTGGTATGGTCGAAGACGGTGCGTCTTTTTACATTTTAGACTGTCCGTTTTCAAGCTTTGAGGAGCAGCTTACCTACCGCTTAAAAGAAGAATTCCGCTTACCAAGCAAGTACATTCTTCCCTTAGCCAACGTGTTTTTAAAGGTACGAGACGGCTATTCACTTAAAGATGTGTCACCGATCAACGCTGTTCAGAACATTCAAAAGCCCGCTTTATTTATTCACAGTGAGGAAGATGACTATATCTTGCCCTATATGACAAAGGCACTTTATGCAAAAAAACAGGGCCCGAAAAAACTGTACATGGCGCCAAAAGGAACGCATGCCCGTTCTTATGCAGACAATGGCAGCCACTACAAGCAAATCATTGATGAATTTTTAGCTGAATATGAATTGGCTCCTCAAGCATAAACGAAAAGAAGATGCTCAATTGAGCACCTTCTTTTTTCATGCACAGTATTTTTACGATGATACCGCAAGCTGATTAAGCAATGACATGCGCGGATTTAAAATTTGATTCGGGCTTTTCAGCATGTACGTATTGGCTGATGTTGAAAAGTCGACCGTTACGTTTTCATCAAAGAAGACAAGTGTCGTTTTTTCCACGTAAACCGGGACAAAATTTGTCTCAAGCGCCGTATCTCCTTCTTCTGCTTCAGGAATTACCCATAGAGCTGAAACGCCGCTCACAACGCAGCCACACCCATCTGTATCATATTTTAATTTCAAAACGCCTTTGTCTTGATCAGGCCATGTTTTTTTAATACGTTCGATTGCTGTATCAGTAAATGTAATGTTCATTTTCAAAACCTCACTTTGTGAAATAGAGAACTCTTCTTACCTATAGTATACTCTTTCCCGTTTTTGGGGCAAGAAAACTGCCGAGCTCCTCTTGCAAACTAGTGCATTTATCAGTACGATGGAAAAAAGAAGTAATGAAAGGGGCATATATATGTCAAAAGTGCAAATTAAAGTAAATAATAATGGTTCATTCCGCGTTACAGGTGACGTTGAGCTTGTGGATGCTGAAGGCAACAAATTCGAAACAAAAGAAACGTTTTCTCTTTGCCGCTGCGGCTTGTCACAGAAGATGCCGTTTTGCGATGGGGCTCATAAAGGACAATTTTCTTCTGTCGTTAGCGCCGTAAAAGACGAAGAATAAAGAAAAACTCTCATTTCAGCTTCTGAATGAGAGTTTTTTTATCACTTATTTTCTATTTAGTATATTCCCTGTCAGTTTATCCGCTACGCGAGGGAACAGATTATACAAGACGCTCCCCATATTCATCCACCTGGGCAAATTCAATTCGCGCTTTGGTTTTTGCATAAGTCCGATGATTCGATCAGCCACGTAATCTGACTTCAACATAAACTGCTGCACGTTCTTCACGTACGTTCCGGACTTATCGGCAATATTGAAGAAGTTCGTCTCAATTGGTCCTGGGTTCACCGCTGACACCGCGATATTGGTTTTTCCTAGTTCAAGTCTCAAGCTGTTGGTGAATCCAAGAACAGCATGTTTAGATGCCGAATATCCGCTTGATTTTGGAGTGGCAAGTTTTCCTGCCTGTGATGCAATGTTAATGATATGACCGCTGTTGCGATCCATCATAAATGGCAACACTGCTTTTGTACACGCCATCAATCCTAAAACGTTTACCTCAAACATTTTTTCAATATCGCTAAAATTCGCCTCGTAGAACGTATCAAATACGCCAAATCCAGCGTTATTGATGAGAATATCAATCGTTTTTTCTTCCTGAATGATTCGTTGAAACGTTTCCGTCACCTTTACAAAATCCCCTACATCGAGCTGATAGTATGTACACGTTGTACCAAATTTCTCTTTGATTTGATCTGACAAAGCAACTAATTTGTCAACTGATCTTGCAATTAACACAGGCTTTGCTCCTAGCTCAGCAGCTTTTAGCGCTACTTTTTCACCGATTCCACTTGAAGCTCCCGTAATGACAACAACTTTATTTTTTAACTCTCTCATTTTCCACCTCTGCTTATGTATTACTTAGCATAATATACCCAATAACCGTTGCTCGAATCAACCGTCACGGCACCAACAGACTCCAAATAATCGAGTTGTCCTAACGTTTCTGACATCGTGAGAGAAAGCTGCTTTTTATAAATCTCAGGGAACAGCTGCTGACAAATCATAAATACGGTACTTGGCTTTTCACGAAGCAGGTGAAGGACCTTCGCCGCACGATCGCGTTGTTTTTTCAATCGTTCTTCTACAAGCTCGTTCACGTTATGTATCTCGTTTCCATGACCTGTATAAAGAATATCAATATCAAACTGACGCAATCGCTCAAGCGAATGGTTGTAGTGAAGAAGTGATTTCTCCCTCTCTCCTCCTGCTGTCTGTGGGGGCTCTAATACTGGATTAGAAGATACTTTTTCAAGCAATAAATCCCCTCCAATCATTACCTTCTCTTGTGGGTGATAGAGCGCAATGTGATCAAGTGCGTGACCAGGCGTTTCAATGACCTCCCAGCCGCTTAATCCCGGAATTGAATCTCCCTCTTTCACTGCGTGCGTTAATGATCGCTCACACGAGTAGCGCAGCATTGATTTTAACCCAGCGAGAGCGCCCATGTATTTTTCATCAATTCCCGCTTTTGGAAACAACTCAGCAAAAAAGGCGTCGTGATGGCGAATAAACGCTTCGTCTCGACTGATCCAGACATCATTTCGGGGATGACCAATCACGGGAATATCGCTCTCAAAGTAGTCTAGTAGACCAACATGATCGGGGTGATGGTGAGTAAGCACAATTTGTTCAATATCAGAGACCGTAAATCCAAGCCCGTTGATCTGCTGTTGAAATGCTTGCCACGCTTCCTCCGTTTTAACACCTGCATCTACTAATGTGAGACGCTCACCTTGGATTAAAAATACGTTCACGTTTCCTACCGCAAAAGGTGTGGGTAAAATTATTTTATGTATGTCCATTCATCTCTAACTCCTTTTTCCGTCTCTCTTATGTCCATTTTACTCCTTTTCACATAGTATGTCTGTATATTCTAAATTTTTCACGTGATATTTGTCTTCCACATGTTGACATTTGTGTTTTTTCATTGCATAATAGCAAAAATGAATATGAAGTTTCGATTGAGAATAGTAAATAATGAACGATGTTAGAGAGTGAAGTCCATCGGCTGCAAGGCTTCATCATCCTCTTGATTATTGAACCTACCTCATGAACTGTTAGGCAAACCTAACCGTTCCCCACGTTACGGGTTTGAGATAAGCGGGGTCCTTAACGGGCTTCATGCTTAAATAAGGTGGTACCGCGGAGTGAAAAGCTTTCCGTCCTTTGTGACAGAAAGCTTTTTTTGTTTTTTCTAAAAGGAGGCGTAGAAAATGACAAAAAAAGTAGCGTTTATTGGTGCAGGATCAATGGCAGAAGCAATGATGGCAGGTTTTTTTCATAACGAAATGATTGAGCCACATCATACAATCATCTCAAACCGCTCGAGCGATGAGCGACTTGCATTTTTACAGGACAAATATGGTGTGGTCACTACTCGAGATCCTCAAGAGCTCTTAGCACACGCTGATTTCGTTTTTTTAACCATGAAGCCAAAAGATGCTGTCAGTGGGCTTTCCCCTCTTATCCCCTATCTGCATGAACGCCACATACTCGTATCCGTTATGGCGGGCGTATCAACAGCAAGCATTGTAGACGTAATCGGAAAGAAAATCCCTGTTATCCGCGTCATGCCAAATACATCAGCGGCCGTCGGAAAGTCTGCTACCGGTATGGCAAAAGGCGCGTATGCCACGTCGCAGCACTTAGACGCCGTAAAAGAGCTGTTTCAAACGATTGGAACCGTAGCTGTTGTAGACGATGAGGAACAGCTTCATGCGGTCACGGGGCTTGCTGGTAGCGGTCCTGCTTATATTTATTATTTAGTTGAAGCCATGGAAAAGGCAGCTTCAGAAATCGGTCTTAACCGTGAAGATGCGAAAGAATTGATTTTACAAACGCTGATCGGTTCTGCACAAATGCTTAAAAACTCGCCAAAAGCGCCAGAAACGCTTCGGAAAGAAGTGACGAGTCCAGGGGGAACAACAGAAGCTGGATTAAAGGAACTCCAAAAACATCAGTGTCAGGAAGCCTTTATACAATGCATCAAAGTCGCAACAAATCGGTCAAAAGAGCTAGGTGAAGTGTTACGAAATCAAATGTTAAAGCAAACGTAATTCTTACATTCAGAGGCATAAAACCTTTTACGTGAAAAATGATAATGGTGAGTGCTATAATTACTCCTGATTTAAATTCCGAAATGAAATGAGGTCACGTTAATGGATAGCTTATTATTCTCACCTTATCAAATAAAAAACGTAACGCTTAAAAATCGTATTGTTATGGCACCAATGTGCATGTACTCTGCTCATAACCAAGATGGCTTTATTGAAAACTGGCACCGTACACACTATACAACTCGTGCAGTCGGCCAAGTAGGTCTTATTATGGTAGAAGCAACAGCAGTCCAACCAGAAGGCCGTATCTCTGCAGAGGATTTAGGCATTTGGAAAGATGAGCACATCGAGGGCCTAAGTGAACTTGTATCACTTATGAAAGAAAACGGTGCTGCAACAGCTATTCAGCTTGCTCATGCTGGTCGTAAAGCAACGGTGGAAGGTGAAATTCACGCGCCGTCTGCTATTCCTTTTGATGAAAAAAGCAAGACGCCAAAGGAAATGACCGTAGAAGATATTCAAGCAACGGTGGAAAGCTTCAAGCAAGGTGCTCGTCGCGCAAAAAAAGCTGGCTTTGATATCATTGAAATTCACGGCGCTCACGGATATTTAATCAATGAATTTTTATCTCCATTAAGTAACCATCGTACCGATGAATACGGAGGCAGTGCTGAAAATCGCTACCGTTTGTTAAAAGAAGTGATTAAAGCGGTGCAAACAGAATGGGATGGCCCGTTATTTGTACGCGTATCTGCAAATGACTATCATCCAGAAGGATTAAACGTAGAAGATTACGTTCAATTCTCTCAGTGGATGAAAGAAGACGGCATTGATCTTGTCGATGTGAGCTCTGGTGCGGTTGTACCTGCTAAAATCCCTGTATATCCGGGATATCAAGTACCACTTGCTGAGAAAATTAAAGCAGGTGCCAGCATTGAAACAGGTGCGGTTGGACTGATTACAACAGGGCGCCAAGCCGAAGAAATTCTTCAAAACAAACGTGCTGACCTCATCTTTATTGCACGTGAACTGCTTCGTGATCCATACTTCCCGCGCACTGCTGCAAAAGAACTGGGTGTGGAACTCAATGCTCCGGTTCAATATGATCGCGGTTGGTAACGCGTAATTTATTATACAAAAAATCCGAGTAAGGGCTGATTTATCTACCCCTACTCGGATTTTTTGTATTCAGAAACAACCTGAATTATCGTTCTATGAAAAATTGCTTAAAATCATCCGCAAGCTCGGTACAAGGAAAAATACTTCTTGCCTGCTGTGCTAATAGATCTGCTTCATTTTTTTGATAGCGTGAACTAATGTGCGTTAAAATAAGCTTTTTCACCCCTGCGTCCTTTGCGATACGAGCTGCCTGGGTCGCAGTGGAATGAAAATAGCTATAGGCCATTTCTGCTTCTTCTCCAGAAAAGGTCGATTCGTGAACGAAAACATCGGCATCCTTTGCAAGCTTTAAGCTATTCTCGCATACTCTCGTATCTCCTAAAATCGTAACGATTTTCCCCTTCTTCGGCTCCCCTACATAATCGTTTCCGTTAACCACTCGTCCATCGGGTAATGTTACCGTCTCCCCGTTTTTTAAACGTTGATAAAGGGGCCCTGGCGGAATCTGATCATTCTTCAGCTTTTCTACTAACAGTTCGCCTGGCAAATCACGCTCGACAATTCGAAATCCGTATGAAGGAATGCCGTGTTCTAAACGGAGGCACTCTACCTGAAATTGATGATCAGAAAAAATCACGCCTTCCTCGATTTCTACGATATCAAGAGGATATTGCAAATGCGTTTGGCTAACCGATAGCGTCACTTCAATGAATTCCTTCAATCCCTTTGGCCCATAGACCGTAAGCGGTGTTTCTCCGCCTTGAAATGAGCGACTTCCTAAAAGTCCTGGCAATCCGTAAATGTGATCACCGTGAAGGTGGGTAATAAAAATTTTTTCAATTCGTCTCGGTCGAATCGATGTATGTAAAATTTGATGTTGAGTTGCTTCCCCACAATCAAATAACCAAGTCGCTCCTCTTTCCTGCAACATCTGTAGAGCTACTGCAGTTACGTTTCGATGCTTGGCAGGAACGCCTGCTCCGGTTCCTAAAAATAATAAATCCATCTTTTCACTTCCTTATAAAAACAGCATAAGCCTGTATAACATCATATTATACAGGCTTACGTTCATTTATTTAAGATTTTCTACTGCTTTTACAACCGTTTCATACATGAACTGCAAATCTTCTTCCGCAATGTTGAGAGGTGGTGATAACGTTAAGACATTATTATGACCTGCTACTGTGGCGCCGTTTTTCCCGATGATTAGACCATCTCGTTTACAAGAAGCAATGACGGCATTTAGCTTTTCCACTTCAAGCGGCTCTTTTGTTTGTTTATCTTTTACGAGCTCAATTCCTAACAGCAGCCCTTTTCCGCGAACATCCCCGACAAGCGGATGATCATTCAACGCGTCCTGAAATTGCTTTAAGAGCTGTGCTCCTAACTGCTTTGAGCGAGAAAAAAGCTGTTCATTCTCCATAATTTCAAGGTTTTTTAGCGCAAGCGCACATGACGCCGGACTTCCTCCGAACGTATTCACGTGGCGGAAGTAGTCGTATTCCTCTGATCCTTTAAACGCTTCATATACTTCTCGCTTCACAGCGGTTGCTGATAGCGGCAAATAAGCGCTCGTAATCCCTTTTGCCATCGTAATAATATCAGGCTTCACACCATAGTTCATAAATCCAAACGGCTCTCCAGTGCGTCCGAATCCACAAATAACCTCATCCGCGATCAGAAGGGCACCGTGCTTTTCACATACTTCTTTAACACCTTTCATATATCCCTGTGGCGGTGTTAAAATGCCGCCCCCGGTAATAATCGGCTCCATAATAAACGCGGCAATGGTTTCACTCAATTCCCATGTCATTGTTCGATCTACCTGCTGAACGGACTGCAATTCCTGCGGTGGCGTTGTGTCAGCTTCAGGGAATCGATACGTATCAGGAGGCGACACGTGAACAAATCCAGGTGCTAACGGCTCATAACGATATTTGCGCTGTGCTTGCCCCGTTGCAGCAAGAGAGCCTAAGGTGTTTCCGTGATAAGAACGGTAGCGCGAAACAATTTTATAGCGCTGATGATCGCCCTTCATCTGATGATATTGACGAGCAATTTTAAAGGCTGTTTCGTTCGCCTCTGATCCGCTATTGGAGAAGAAAATAACATAGTCGTCCTCAAGCCATTCGTTCAGCTTTTCTGCAAGCTTGATCGCTGGCTCATGAGATTGGGTGAGTGGAAAATAGGCTAGCTTTTTAAGCTGTTCATAGGCCGCCTCAGCAAGCTCCGTACGTCCGTAACCAACATTCACACACCAAAGACCGGCCATGCCATCTAAGTATTTTTTTCCTTCATGGTCCGTTATCCAGGCACCGGATGCCTTTTCCACAACCATTGTAGAATCTGGGCTATATGGTCTCATCGCATGCCAGAGATATTTTTCATCTTTTGCTAGCAATGCTTCCTCTTGATTGATCTTCATGTCGTTCTTCTCCTCTCGTCTGCTTAGAAATCGAAGCGTGTTGTGATCATTTTTTTACGCGTATAAAAATTAAGTCCGTCTTTTCCATTTACATGCAAATCGCCGTAAAACGAATTTTTCCATCCCGAAAATGGGAAGAACGCCATCGTTGCAGGTACTCCTACGTTTACACCAAGCATTCCAGCATCAGCCTCTTCACGGAACTGACGAATTGCTTTGGCATCTTTTGTGTAAATCGTTGCCCCATTTCCAAACGGTGACTTTTCAATATATTCGAGCGCTTGATCTAAATTCTCTGCTCTCAGCAAACTTAATACGGGTGCAAAGATTTCTTCTTTCGCGATTGTCATGTGCGGCTCTACGTGGTCAAACACCGTTGCTCCGAGGAAGTTTCCGTCTGACAGCTGCTCCATCTCAGGGCGACCATCCCTTACGAGCACCGCTCCTTCTTCAATTCCTTTTTCAATATATTGAACGGCTTTCGCACGATGCTGTTCGCGAATCACTGCCGTTAGCAGTACCTCATCATCCATTCCGTCTCCAATCGTTAGTTCATCTGCCTTTTGCTTTAGCTTTTGAACAAACGTATCGCCTACATCTCCAACCAATACGACCGCACTACATGCCATACAACGCTGACCTGCACTGCCATAAGCGGAGGAGAGAACGTGCTGAACAGCGTGATCAAGGTTACAGTCTGGCATGACGATATGATGATTTTTAGCACCTGAGAGCGCCTGAACGCGTTTGCCTTTTGAAGCAGCTTCTTCGTACACGTATTTGGCAACAGGCTGTGAGCCGACAAAAGAAATCGCTTTCACATCTTGATGCTGAAGAAGGCCATTTACAACATCATGTGCACCGTGTATCACGTTCAATACGCCGTTTGGAGCTCCTGCTTGCGTAAATAATTCAGCTAAGCGATTTGCTAGCAGTGGTGTTCGTTCAGACGGCTTTAAAACAAACGTATTTCCACATGCAACCGCTAACGGGAACATCCAGAGTGGCACCATCATTGGGAAATTAAACGGCGTGATGCCCCCTACAACACCGACAGGGTAGCGATACATTTCTGAATCGATTTCTTCTGCAATATTATTCAGCGACTCCCCCATTAACAGCGTCGGGGCACCTGCTGCAAATTCAACGCATTCAATCCCACGCTGCACTTCACCATAAGCCTCTTTAAAGGCTTTTCCGTTTTCCTGGACAATTAGCTGTGCAAGCTTTTGATGTTCCTTTGTAAGCAAATGATGAAACTCAAACATAACGCGCGCTCGTTTAGGAGATGGCGTTGTGCGCCACGTTTTAAATGCTTCTTTCGCAGACGCTACTGCTTGTTCAACATCCTCTTTCGTAGAAATGGGCACAAGCGCTAACACGCTTCGATCAGCAGGATTAATGACTTCTTGCGTTTGGCTACTCGTTGATTCTATCCACTCACCGTTAATATAATTTTTTAATACTGTCGTTTGTTGATCGACCGTTGCCATTTTTTCTCCCCCTTATATGATATTGTGTATCATTATGGATGATTTCGAATTCCTTTACATTAGACACTTTGTAACAAAACTTCCGATGACAATTCCACACTTTGCGTAATGAACTCTCTCCTTCCATCTGTAAAAATGAAAAAAAGCTCTAATCATATGATCAGAGCCTCCTTTACTAGAGCTCATAGGAGATTTTTTCTGATGTTCGCTGTCCAAACAAATAATCATAGGCTTTTAACATGAACTCAATCGCCATGCGTTTTTCCGATTCCATAAAATCAGATCCTAGCAATCTCTCTAGCTTTTCAATACGATGATAGAGCGTTTGCCTCACGACGAATAGCTGTTTAGCCGTCTCTTTTTTCGAGCCGTTGCAAGCCAAATAGACTTTTAGTGTATCCAATAGCTTTGTATTAAACTGCTGATCGTATTCCAAAACTGGAGCTAAGTACTCCATAATGACGTCTCGTAAGTCACGATGCTGTTGAACGAGTGAAATAATGCGATACATGTGGAGCTCCTCATAAAAATGAATACACTCCTCGCTACATAACTGCTGCTGAATTCGGAGCGTTTCAATAGCTGTTTCATAGCTTTTATGAATATCTTCTAGTTTTTCCACATGTTGACCCACACCAATGGATTCTACGGCTAACTTAGGAATTCGCTTATAGTCATTAGATAAAAAGCGCATAAATCCATCCATGATACGTTTTTTCAATGTCTTACCCTCACGTTGATTTAAGAGAATACAGACGGCCTGGTTTTTATACACCGTAATAAAGAGACGAAACCCTTGCTGTTCAAACGTATTTCGGAGCAGAAGCTGAAGGTAAACGAGATCCAAATCCTGTTGTTCAGACGCATATTCGTATGTACAAACCGCAATGGTTACTCCCTTAATCTTACTTTTACTAGACGATTCACCGATATAGTAGTAAATATCTTCTTTGGTCAAGTCTTGCTCTAACCAGCGCCTCATCCACTCCGTTTCATGTACCTGCTTTTTTTCTGTGACGTACAACTCACGTAAAAACTGCTGTGCAAGCGCAACGGCTGTTCGGTCTAGCAATAATAGCTCTAGCTCACTTCGATAACGAGCAGAAGGAAAAATGACATACAAACGCGCATGTTCTTTTTGTAACACTTGTATTGATTGTTGAATAACGGAAGGATGATCGTCCTTTTCATCTAGGGTGCGAAGCAAATTTTGTTTCGATAAAAAAGGCAGATCAGGAGCACAGTAAATGGCCCCACTGTGAAGCTTCATCACAACTTGCACATTCGTATGCTGATGAAGAAAGTCTAGAATTGGCTCGACATCATGGACGTCTAGCATTAACTTTTGCAAATTTTGCGAGTAGTTTTCTAATTTGGAGATCGTTTCGTAATGTTGATTGACGAGAAGCGCATGTAAGTCTTGAGTAATTTCAATAAACGGAACTTCTTTGTGAAAAACAATAATAGGAAAACCATAGGCATCAGCCATTCCTTTAATTTCGTCTGGAATGTCAGGCATATAAGGGCCAAGTTCAATACAAAGACCTGCCGCATCAATATCAATGAGCTGCTGTACAAAATAGCGAAGATGGTCAAGGTTTCCACCCCATCCAATGCCTGTTGATAAAATAAGCTCATGACCACGCAGAAGACTTTTCACTTCCGTAACCTCCATGACATGCACCCATTTTATGAACCGATGGAGTCCATTTCCCCCTGCAACAACTTCACTACAGGAAAAATGTTTTCTTTGGAGCACTTCCTCTATTGTTAAGTAAAAACTCAAAATAGCATCACCCCTTCTTTGTCCTATTTTATTATTATAGTATAAGAGGTCCCATCATACGTTAATTTTTTTGAATTTTCTGCACAAAAATACCTGTAATCATTACGATAGAGAATGATTACAGGTTTGATAATGATCGGCAATTCGATCCATTATTTTAGAGCGCCTTTTGGCCTGGTCCTTTATACGGATCATTTCTTTTTTGTAAAACTTCAGTTCGCGTGTTGAAACCGCATCTAGCATAGCCATCTTGAGCTTTTTAATGAGAGCTTGTTCTTCCTCTGTTAATATTTCATCCATTTGGCACATTCTCTTACACACCCCTTCTTACTACTGTTTACCAAAAAAAGATGGTTTTTCAAACCCTTTCGGGGCATATGTAACTAAAACGTAACTCACCGGACATAAAATTAAACGAAATATAAAAAAAGGAACCTCTTTGGTAATAAAGAGGTCCTTTTTTTCTGTTAGTTACTTCCAAATCCAGATCTCACTGACGCTGCAAAAGAAACGTAGAGAAGTACTTTCTTCCATCCGCTGTTAAAACGTGCAGTACTTCTTCTTCCGTCTGATCGTGAGAAACAAACGTGACAAAAGCACCACTCAAGTTTTCGGTCACGGTTTTTATTTTATATCCTTTTTGAAGATAAACATCGATTTTATCTCGCTCGGCTAAAAATTCGTTGTACTCAGACACGCAGCTTCCTCCCCTTTTTTATGAATTTGTTGGCAATGCCTTTTTTAGTTGATAAGGTTCGTTATGCTTCGCGCGCTTAATGTACTCACCGTGACCCGCTTTTCCAACAAATTGCTTTTCTTTGACAACAAACTCTCCGCGGCTTAAGACAGATACAGGCTCACCCTTTATCGTCATTCCCTCAAAAGCGTTGTAGTCAACGGCCATGTGATGAGTATCAGCACTGATCGTTCGCTCCTGATTAGGATCAAAAATAACGAGATCGGCATCACCACCAACTGCGATCGTTCCTTTTTTCGGATAAAGACCAAACAGTTTAGCTGCTTTTGTTGACGTTAAATCAACGAATTGATTTAAGCTAATGCGATTTTTCACCACTCCTTCTGAGAATAAAATGCTAAAACGGTCTTCAATAATGGGTCCCCCGTTTGGAATTTTTGTAAAGTCATCTTTGCCTAACTCTTTTTGTCCCTTAAAGTCAAACGAGCATTGATCAGATCCTAGCGTTTGAAGATCGCCATTTTTCAACGCTTGCCATAATACGTCCTGATGCCATTTTTCTCGGAGAGGAGGGGACCAAACGTATTTTGCTCCTTCAAAATTTGGCTTCTCTAAATCGGTCTGATCAAGCACTAAGTATTGTGGACACGTTTCTCCGTATACATTTGCCCCTTTTTTACGCGCTTCAATAATTTTCTCCACTGCCTGCGCACAGGAAACGTGCACAACATAAAGCTGTGAGTCAGCTAGCTGTGTTAGCTGTGCAGCTCTTCCTGTCGCCTCACCTTCAATTTCAGGTGGACGTGTCAACGCGTGATAGATAGGGTCTGTGTTCCCTTCTGCTAATGCCTGCTCTACTAAATATTCAATCACATCTCCATTTTCTGCATGAACCATCACGAGCGCCCCAAGCTTTTTCGCCTCTAGTAGCGTTCGGTACAGCGTTGCGTCATCCGATTGAAAGACGTTTTTATAGGCCATAAAAACTTTAAATGAGGTAATCCCCTCTTTCTCAATTACATTTGGAAGCTCCGCCAATACGTCATTATTAATCTCACTTACCATCAAATGAAAGCTATAATCAATCGACGCTTTTCCAGAAGATTTTTCGTGCCAGCGATCAATCGCTTTTTGAAGCTGTTCTCCCTTGTTCGTGAGGCAAAAATCAATGATTGTCGTTGTTCCTCCAAACGCTGCAGCAACGGTTCCCGTCTCAAAATCATCCTTTGTTACAGTACCCCCGAACGGCATATCTAGGTGAGTATGTGGATCAATTCCACCTGGGAAGATGTAGCATCCTTTCGCATCAACGATTTCACAATCTGCTTCATCCAGATTGTGTCCGATCGCCATGATTACTTGATGATCGATCAACACGTCTGCTTCATACGTATCTGTTGCGGTCACGATAACGCCATTTTTAATCAATTTTTTCACTGTATTTTCTCCCCCATTTATCTCACTTTATTTTGTTCGAGTGTAGCAAGCGCAGACTGTCGCTCGTTCCATGTCATTGGCGTTGTACTCGGAATTTCAATCATGTCAATGGCCCCGTCTACAGGACAGACAATCGAACATAAGTTACAGCCGACACAGTCCTCTTCTCGTACGCGTAAAAATGGTTTTCCATTTTCATCGTGAAGCATATCAATACACTGATGCGACGTATCTTCACAGGCAATATGGCATTTGTTACAGTTAATACACGTTTCTGTGTTAATTCGCGCCACAACTTGATAGTTTAAATCGAGGTTCCCCCAATCAGAATAACGTTCAACGGCTTTTCCAACGAGTTCTTGAACGCTCGAAATGCCTTTTTCATCTAAGTAATAATTCAATCCATCAATCATGTCTTCTACAATACGGAAGCCGTGGTGCATTGCTGCAGTACATACTTGCACACCCGTTGCACCCATCAGTATAAATTCGACCGCATCTTGCCAGGTTGAAATTCCTCCAATACCCGAAATCGGAACGCCGATGTATGGCTTTCTTGCACACTCTGCAACCATGTTAAGCGCAATTGGTTTTACTGCCGGACCACAGTATCCACCGTGAGCCCCTTTCCCTGCAACGTGTGGAACTGTGTTCCATGTATCAAGATCGACGCCCATTAAGCTGTTAATCGTATTAATCATACTAATCGCATCGGCACCGCCTTTTACAGCGGCTTCAGCTGTTACGGTAATATCCGTAATGTTTGGGGTGAGCTTTACAATGACAGGGGTTTTAGCGACTTCCTTTGCCCAATACGTCTGCTTTTCAACCAATTCTGGTACTTGACCAGAAGCGGCCCCCATTCCGCGTTCAGCCATTCCGTGCGGACATCCAAAATTCAGTTCTAATCCATCTACCCCGACGTCCTCGACCCTTTTCACAATTTCATGCCACTTTTCTTGCTTTGGCTCAACCATGAGTGACGCAATAATCGCATGATTTGGGAATTTCTTTTTCGTCTCATAAATTTCTTTTAGATTTACTTCAAGCGGACGATCGGTAATCAATTCAATATTGTTAAATCCAGCGACTTTTTTTCCACCAAACCCAATTGCTGCAAATCGGGATGAAACGTTTAAAATAGGGTCACCGAGCGTTTTCCAAACGGCTCCTCCCCATCCTGCTTCAAACGCGCGCTGCACTTGATATCCTGAGTTAGTAGGCGGTGCTGAAGCAAGCCAAAATGGATTTGGTGACTCAATACCAGCAAGGTTAATACGTAAATCTGCCATACACGATTCCCTCCTCGACTTTAGGATTGTATTGCGTGTTCACTCATTAAATGTTGATGAATGGCATGAGCCGTTTTCTTCCCTTGCTGCGCTGCCGTTACGACCATTGCATCACCAATTCCTTTTCCAAACACAACGTCTCCGCAAGCAAAAACATTCGGATTTGATGTTTGGTACGTTGCTGGGTCCACCACTACGACGCCGCTTCGATGCTGCAGTCCAAACTGTTCTAGTAGCGTTACGTGCCGCTCCTGGCCAATCGCCTTAATAACGGCATCTGCTTCAACAAGAAATTCCGATCCTTTTAGAGGAACAGGACGCCTTCTCCCGTCTTCTCCTGGTTCTGTAAGGATCATCTTTATACATTCCACGTGCGTTACGTTCCCTTGTTCATTGCCAATAATCCGTAAAGGTGCTGTTAGCCAACGGAACTCCACCCCGTCCTGCTTGGCGAATTCATATTCAAATTCGTAAGCGCTCATTTCATCTTTTGTCCGTCTGTAAATAATTTTCACGTTTTCCGCACCGAGTCGTACTGCACAAGTAGCGCCATCAATCGCTGTATTACCTGCTCCTACGACGACAACTTTCTTTCCAAGGAGATCTTCGCTTAACGGCTTCGTTTTAGTGTTTTTAACAAACTCAATCGCATCGTGAACGCCTTGTAAATCCTCACCCTCAATATTCAATGAAGGAACGTGTGCCATTCCTGCTGCTAGTACAACCGCATCATAGTCAGCAAGCAGGTCATGTGGAGAGACATCATGACCGACTTTCGTGTTCGTATGAATGGTTACGCCTAGGTTTTGAACCTGATCCACTTCCCAGTAAGAAATGCGCTTTGGAAGACGGAATGAGACGATACCATATGTATTGAGCCCACCTGCTTCCTTCTCTGCTTCAAACATCGTTACCTCGTAGCCAAAGCGTGCTAATTCGCGTGCTGCAGATAGGCCGCCTGGTCCTGCCCCTACTACGGCTACTTTCTTCCCATTTTCTTTTCCTTTCTCAAATAAAGAGAGCCCCTTTTCCATTGCCCAATCGGTAGCGTAACGCTGCAGGTGACCAATCGAAATAGGCTTTGTATCGTGGTTAAGCACACACGCTCCCTCACATAGCTCTTCTGTTGGACATACTCTCGCACAGCTTGCGCCAATCGGGTTGGCACTCATGATCGTTGTAGCAGATCCACGAAGATTTCCGCTTGCAATTTTTTTAATAAAGGTGGGGATATCAATTCCTGTTGGACATGCTTTAATACACGGAGCATCATAACAGTATAAACATCGGTTTGATTCTTCCATTGCCTCTTGCTTTGTGAACCCTTTTTCTACCTCTTCAAAGTTGCGCATTAATTGTGCAACTACTTGTTCGTCAGGCGAATGTGTACTCATTCCTACTCCCCCTTTATCATTCTTTACGGTAACAGTGCCGTCATTTCCTGATACGTTTCCGGACGACGATCACGGTAAAACTGCCACGTATCTCTCACTTCTCGAATCAGCTTGCGATCCATAACGCCAATGATGACTTCCTCCTTATCACGGCTTCCCATTGATACGAAGCTTCCTCTCGGATCAACCAAATAGGATTGTCCATAAAACTCTCCCATATTCCACGGTGCTTCTACTCCAACACGGTTAATCGCCGCCACGTAATAACCGTTCGCAACGGCATGAGCAGGCTGCTCAAGCTTCCACAAATACTCAGACATACCTGCTACAGTAGCAGATGGATTAAAGACGATTTCTGCTCCCTTTAGTCCTAGTAAGCGCGCACCTTCAGGGAAGTGACGATCGTAGCAAATATAAACGCCAATCTTTCCATATGCCGTATCAAAAACGGGATAACCTAAGTTTCCTGGTTTAAAATAATACTTCTCCCAAAAGCCGTAGCCTTCATTTCCTACACCTACATGTGGAATATGTTGCTTTCGATATTTTCCGAGGTATGATCCGTCTGCATCAATAACTGCTGCCGTATTGTAATACGTAGCGATCCCCTCGCGCTCATAGATTGGCAAAACAATAACGACACCTAGCTCTTTTGCTAGCGCTTGAAATCGCTGTGTTGTTGGTCCATGAGGAATTTCTTCTGCAGCATCGTACCACTTGCTGTTTTGTTCTGAACAAAAATACGGCCCGTAAAAGATTTCTTGTAAGCACACCATTTGGGCCCCTTGATTCTTCGCTTCTTTTATAAGCCGAATATGCTTTTCAATTGCCGCTTCTTTATGTGCCTCTACAGACAATTCTCCAGATAGATCGTTTTTTGCTTGAATAAGACCAATCGTAATTTGATCTGACATTCCTTCTACCTCCTACTCTTTTTTGTAAGCGCTTACATATTTTTTAGATAGGATAGGACTACCAACGCGCAGTGATTCAAACGAACGCTTTACCATTATCTGAATCTTACATTTATTCTAACGAAGCAAGAGGGCTCGTGCATTATACATTATGTTAAAATGTGAGGCGCGATTATTACTCACTATGTAAAAAAACAAAGGCGCTGGTCAGAAGTTCTGACCAACGCCTCTTTTATTAGTTACCTGCTACTTCTTTAATGATTGCAACGACTAGTTCAGACGTTTTCACTAATTCTTCTACAGGCATTTTTTCATTTGTTGTGTGAATTTCTTCGTATCCAACTGCTAAGTTAACGGTTGGAATATCAAATCCAGCGATCACGTTCGCATCACTTCCGCCTCCGCTGTGAAGCAGACGAGAGTCACGATTTACGTTAGCTACCGCACGTTTTGCTACTTCTACTACGTGGTCACCGTCACCAAACTTAAATCCTGGATACATCACGTTAATTTCCACTTCAGCACGTCCACCCATTTCAGAAGCCGCTGATTCAAATGCTTCTTTCATTTTTTGAACTTGCGCTTCCATTTTTTCAGGAATTAACGAACGCGCTTCTGCTAAAATATCTACGCGGTCACACACGATGTTTGTTTGTGTTCCACCTTCAAAGCGTCCGATGTTTGCTGTTGTTTCCTCATCAATGCGTCCAAGTGGCATTTTGGAAATTGCTTTTGATGCAATCGTAATAGCTGAAACGCCTTTCTCTGGTGCTACCCCAGCGTGAGCTGTTTTGCCATAGATGGTTGCTTTTACTTTTGCTTGTGTTGGTGCAGCAACGATGATATCGCCCACTTTTCCATCACTATCAAGCGCATAACCAAACTTCGCTTTTACAAGTGCAGGATCTAATGCTTTTGCACCAACTAATCCTGACTCTTCACCAGCAGTAATGATGAACTGAATGTCACCATGCTCGATGTTTTGCTCTTTTAGTACTTGAATTGCTTCTAGCATCGCAGAAAGACCTGTTTTGTCATCTGCCCCAAGGATCGTTGTACCGTCTGTTACAACATAGCCGTCTTTTAGGGTTGGCTTTACGCCTTTACCTGGAACAACCGTATCCATATGAGAAGTGAAGTAAATTGGATCTACCCCTTCTTTTGTTCCTTTAAGCGTACAAATAAGGTTTCCTGCACCGTGTCCTGTTACGCCAGTTGTATCGTCTTCAAATACTTCGACACCAAGTGCTTTAAATTTTTCCGTTAATACTTTTGAAATTTCTGTTTCAAATTTTGTTTCAGAGTCAATCTGAACAAGCTCTAAAAATAAGTCAAGAATGCGTTGCTCGTTAATCATATGTATCCCTCCGACGAAATACTCTCTTAAAGCGGAATATTTCCATGTTTTTTTCTCGGTCGGTCTTCGTGCTTATTTTGGAGCATTTCTAATGCCTGAATGATTTTCATTCGCGTTTCACGAGGATCGATCACATCGTCTATCATACCTAGTTTAGCAGGTACATAAGGATTTGCAAACTTTTTGCGATATTCTTCAATCTTATTCGCCCTTGTTACTTCAGGGTCTTCACTAGTATTGATTTCTTGTGCAAAAATTATGTTTGCAGCTCCCTGTGGACCCATAACCGCTACTTCGGCATTCGGCCAAGCATACACAAGATCTGCTCCAATGGACTTACTGTTAAGAGCTACATAAGCACCTCCGTAAGCTTTTCGGAGAATAACCGTAATTTTCGGAACCGTTGCTTCTGAATAAGCGTACAAAATTTTCGCACCGTGACGAATAATACCACCATGCTCTTGTTTGATCCCCGGGAAAAATCCCGTAACGTCTTCAAACGTAATAAGCGGGATATTGAATGAATCACAAAAACGAATAAAGCGCGCTGCTTTATCAGATGAGTCAATATCTAAACCCCCAGCCATCACCTTCGGCTGATTGCAAACAAGCCCTACTACCTTCCCTTTTACTCGACCAAATCCCACAACTAGATTTTTCGCAAAATCCTTTTGCACTTCTAAAAAGGAATCCGTGTCGACGACTTGCTCGATTACCTTTCGCACGTCGTATGGACGAAGCGTATCAAACGGAACCACTTCCACAAGATCTGGACGATAGTCCGAGTCATCATTTGTATGTTCATGAGGCGGTTGCTCCTCATTATTTTGCGGAAGATAACTTAGTAATAAGCGTACCTTTTCTAGCACTTCTTCTTCTGTTTCAGCCGAAAAATGGGCGTTCCCGCTAATTTCATTATGAACCTTTGCACCGCCTAAATCTTCAGACGTAATGCGCTCACCTGTAACGGTCTCGATTACTTTTGGACCCGTAATGAACATCTGACTCGTTTTCTCTACCATGAATACGAAGTCGGTAATAGCCGGTGAGTAGACCGCTCCTCCTGCACAAGGTCCCATAATGACAGAGATTTGTGGAAACACGCCCGAATAAATCGCGTTTCGGTAGAAAATTTGGCCATATCCATCCAGTGACACAACCCCTTCTTGAATACGAGCGCCACCTGAATCGTTTAGACCGATAAACGGTACGCGTGTTTTGGCTGCGAGGTCCATTACATAGGCAATTTTCTTTGCATGCATTTCTCCTAGCGCTCCGCCAAACACCGTAAAATCCTGTGAAAATAAATAGATTGGGCGACCGTGTACTTTTCCGTATCCCGTTACGACGCCGTCACCAGGTCCTTTCTTTCCATCAAGACCAAAATCTGTACAGCGATGTTCAATGAACGGATTTAGCTCAACAAAGCTACCTTCATCCACTAATAAATCGATGCGTTCACGTGCCGTTAGCTTTCCCTTTTCATGCTGCTTATCAATTTTATCGTCCCCACCGCCAAGCTCAATTTCGCGGCGAAGATCATACAGTTCATTAATTTTCTCAAAGATATCCATTACGCTTCCTCCTTCTGCTTTTCGCATAATTCGTATAAAACGCCTGAAGCAGATTTCGGATGTAAAAACGCAATGTTAGCACCAGCTGCCCCTTTTCGTGGTAACAAATCAATCATTTTTACTCCATTGGTTTGGAGCTCATGAATTCGTTCTTCTATAGACGTCACGCCAACCGCAATATGATGAATTCCTTCTCCTCGCTTTGCAATAAACGCTGCGATCGGGCTATTGTCTGCGGTTGGCTCTAGTAATTCAAGCTTTACATTTCCAGCATTTAAAAAGGCTACCTTTACTTTTTGTGATTCCACCACTTCTGTTCCGATCAATGTTAAACCGAGTGACTCCACGTAAAACGGTAAAGCGCTCTCAATTGATTGAACGGCAATCCCAATATGATCTACTTTTTCAACCATGATCTCTCCTCCTGTTGTCTTAAAAAAATCCTTTCCCCTTCATGTAATATTCTTTTGTCTGTCTACAAAATCCTTCATTATTTTAAAGCAAATGTCGAATTTTCGACATTTGTGTTGAGAATATGAAAATACGAGGGAATGACTTGTCTCTCCTCGACTCCCACGTTAAAATGAAGAAAATGATGTGTGGAGGTTGCTCATGTCGAATAAAAAAGTACAAAAAATTGTTGTATTCCTCATGCTCGCCGTAATGCTTCTTACGACCCTTTTAACCGGTCTTGCAATGTGGATATAAAAATAACCAGAGCGCATATGCTCTGGTTATTTTATCATGCCTTTTTGTCTGGCGATCGCGTCTAGCGGGTAAGGAGAGGAAGTAATAATAACCTTTGTTCCGAGTGGAATTTTCTCATAAAGCGCTTCTAACGCATCCTTATGTAGTCGAATACATCCCTGTGTTACATATTGGCCGATCGATGATTCTCGGTTTGTCCCGTGAAGTCCGTAAATTCGTCCATCTGTCCCTCTTGCATCAAATCCCATCCACCTTGTTCCTAATGGATTTTCCGGATCTCCACCAGGGATGTTTTTACGTCTGTAATACGGATTTTTAGCCTTCACCGTTACCGTAAATTCCCCTTCTGGTGTTAATTCAGCTGATTCTCCTGTTGCGACGGTAAATTGCTGAATAATTTTTCCCTCTTGTACAAAAATACCCTCATTTGTTTCCTTATTCACGATAATGGACGGATCACCAGGCGTAGCGGCTAGTGGCCATACTGGTGACAGTATAAAAGTTAAAAGAAAAAGAGCCGTTTTCATTTTGCATCACCTAGTTTTTTTCTTAGGGTTTGCCAACTTGCTTCTTCTATACTTTCAGTGATTTTTTAATAATTAAATACTGTTCCATTTCTTTTAAAAAGTGAAGAAGCTCGGCTCTTGCCTCAAACTCTTCTCTTGTTTTCGGAAGCTCCATGCTTTGGAATTCCTCTCGTAGCTGATACAGTTTCGCTAAAAATAGCTTCGCCGTATTTCCTGGATGAATCGATAAGCCCAGTTCTTCAATAAAGTCAGCAATCATATAGCGCTGTTCAACCATAGAATCAATGGACGTGATGTGTGGAAGCATGCGCTCTATAATCTCGAACTGTTTTTCACGAATGCGGAAATAATGATAATAGTAGTTCTCCTGCTGAACAAGGTGATTTTCAATGTCGCGAAAGGCCAGTGCTTTTGCTCTTTCAAGCAATTGAGCTGTTTCCGTAATTTCCTCCCCGCTCCAGTTGCTCTCATTTGTTCGTAAATAGGACACCATTTCTTCAAACACACGCTTGAAATTTTCTTCAATCTTCGCCTGATATTTTTTCATATCCCGGTCCAAGCTTGGCATGTAAAGGTTCATAACGAGCGCGACACCGATCCCAATGACAATGAGTCCTAGCTCGTTGAATACGATTTTCCATGTCATGTTTTGCAACGAATAAATATGTAAAATAATAACGGAACTCGTGACAATCCCTTCTTTTACATTTAACAGCACGGTCGTTGGAATGAAGAATAAAAGCATGAGCCCAATAATAACAGGGTGATACATAATCCCTTCAAAGAAGACAAACGAGAAGACGATCGCCATTGAACAGGCAAGGAAACGCTGTGTGGCGGTACGAAGTGATTTTTTCTGTGATACTTGAATGCAAAGAATCGTAATAATACCTGCGGAAGGGAAAAATTGCAGATCAAAAAATTGCGCAATCATAATTGCTAGTGCGGTTCCAATAGCTGTTTTCAGCGTTCGATAACCAATTTTAAATTTCATCTTTATTCAAACTCCTACTTTCTTTTAAGCTTTCCCCTATCAGTCTATCCTATTTCTTATCATGAAATCGGTCATTTCGCAACCTTTCACCAATGAAAAACAGAAAGAGCAAGGAAGCTATCTCCCTTGCCCCGACCTCTTTTATAAAATTTTCTCTAAAAACTCTTTGGCACGTGTACTTTTCGGATTGACGAAAAATTCTTCCGGTGGACTGTCTTCCACGAGCTGACCATTATCTAGGAACAAAACGCGGTCTGCGACTTCACGCGCAAATCCCATTTCGTGGGTCACAATCGCCATCGTCATACCCGTTTCCGCTAAGTTTTTCATTACGTCTAGCACTTCTTTGACCATCTCAGGATCAAGCGCAGATGTTGGCTCATCGAACAACATGACTTCTGGTGACATCGCTAGCGCTCTTGCAATTGCCACGCGCTGCTTTTGCCCGCCTGACAATCGGTTCGGATATTCGTTCGCCTTTGCGGATAGTCCTACTTTTTCAAGCAGTTCCATCGCTTGCTTTTCAGCTTCCGCTCCCGCTACTTTTTTCACTTTGTTCGGTGCATACGTTAAGTTCTTCAACACCGTCATATGTGGAAACAAATGAAAGTGCTGAAATACCATTCCAACTCCTTGACGAACTTTCATAATGTCGACTTTTTTGTTTGTCACGTCTTGTCCGTTGATGAACACGTGACCGCTTGTTGGTTCTTCTAATAAATTCAAGCAGCGAAGAAACGTTGATTTACCTGAACCAGAGGGCCCTATGATGGCAACAACTTCACCTTGCTTAATCGATGTTGAAATACCTTTTAAAACGTCTAGTTTTCCAAATGACTTGTGGAGGTTTTCTACCTTAATCACTACTCTTCAAACCCCTCTCCACTAATTTACCGAGTATTGTTAAAATCATGACCATTACGTAATAGATCAAGCCTGCAAAAAGCAGCGGCTCAAAGTATGCGTACGTGTCTCCACCGACTAAGTACGAACGGCGCATAATATCGGCAATCCCGATTACCGTTACGACAGCCGATTCTTTTGTTAACGAAATTAATTCGTTCATGAGCGCCGGTAAAATGTTTTTAAATGCCTGTGGAAGAATAATGCTCCACATCATACGTCCGTAAGAAATACCAAGCGCCATTGCGGCTTCCTTTTGCCCTTTATCAACTGCGCCAATCCCTGCACGGATGATTTCAGATATATACGCCGCTGAGTTTAGCCCGAATGCTATAACCGCTGCCACGTACGCGTCTATTTTAAATCCAACAATTTGCGGCATCCCAAAGTAAATGATCATTAACTGTAAGATCAGCGGCGTTCCTCTAAAGATGGACGTATAAATATCGGCTAAAATCGTGAGCACTTTGACGCGACCAATTTTGAAGAGAGCCAATACAATTCCAAGTACAAATCCTATTATCGCTGATACTGCTACAACTTTTAGCGTCACGCCAATCCCTTCTAAAATATAAGGGATGGAAGGCTGTATTTGTGTAAAATCTAGTTTCATGCTTTGTTCCTTCCCCTCTTCTTACAGCTTATTGATCTCCGCCAAACCATTTTACGATTAGCTTATCTAACTCACCGTTTTCTTTCATTTCATTTAGCACGCGGTTAAAGTCTTTTGTTAACTTACTGTCTTTTGGAAATGCAATTGCAGATCCTGCTTCATCTTCTTTATCATCACTGATGACAATGCCTGTTAAATCTTTTTCTTTATCTAAATAGCCCTTCGCTACTGTATCTTCAATAATCGCTCCGTCAAAACGATCTGACTTAATTTCTTGAATAATATCTGGAATACGGTTGCGGTTTTCAATTTTGAACTTCGTTGTTTTGTTTAACTCTTTTGCTTTGTCTTCTTGAATAGAAGAAGCTTGTACGCCAATGGTTTTTCCTTTTAAATCGTCCACGGATTTAATTCCACTGTTTTTTGGTGTAATGATTACATCTTTTGCTGTGTAATAAACGTCTGTGAAATCAACGTTCTTTTTACGTTTTTCAGTCGGTGTCATTCCCGCCATAACAAAATCAACTTGATCTGCTTGAATAGCTGGAATTAATCCGCCGAAATCCATATCCTGCACTTCTACTTCATAGCCTAGCTTTTTCGCGATTGCATTCGCTAGGTCAATATCAAATCCGATTGGCTCTTCCCCATTTTTTGTATCAACATATTCAAACGGCTTGTAATCTGCTGATGTCCCCATCGTTAGTACCTTTTTTCCGTCTCCTGACGTTTTCTCGTCTTTTGTTCCACATGCTGCAAGAATTCCCACTACCAACATGCTCACTACTGCAAGCGATAACCACTTTTTCATTTTATGTCCCCCTCAATATTGTATAAACCTATTAATATACCAAAATATAGTCATCACGATGACACGTGACGAAAACGCAACGTAATCAGTCGGTCTATGTACACAAGAAGAATCCCTTCTTCTCCCGACTCTTGAATCCTCACGAGCAACCTTCCTTTGTCGGAAGTAGCAACGTGAATTTATATATATTCAATAAAATGTATTTTAACAGATTTAAATAAATATGCAATATATTTTTTGAATATAAATTTATTGTTTTTTGTTATGATTAATGTTATCTCAGAAAAACTTCTTTTAAATCACTGTTTAACAATGCATTAATTACTATTTTAAAATTCTTTTTCTCTTTTAATCCTCTATTCATTTATACAGTTTTTTTGTATAAATAAGCACAAAAAAAAAGACGAGAGACATTGAAGTCTCTCGTCTTTTTTCTCTTTTTAATTACACTTCTTCACAGTGTGCGTCAAATGCAGACTGTAGTTTGGATACGACAGCCATTGGATCGTGTCCTTCAATTTCATGACGTTCAACCATCGTAATGATTTTCCCATCTTTTAATAGAGCAAAAGATGGTGAAGACGGTGGATAGCCTTCAAAAAATTCACGCGCACGTGCTGTCGCTTCTTTATCCTGACCAGCAAATACCGTTACAAGCTGATCTGGACGTTTATCATAATGAATCGCGTGTGATGCTGCTGGACGAGCAATGCCTCCCGCACATCCGCACACAGAGTTCACCATTACAAGTGTTGTACCTTTTTGTGCAAACGCATCTTCTACATCTGTAGCCGTTGTTAGTTCTGTATATCCTGCTGCCGTAATTTCTTGGCGCGCTTGTTTAACTACGTCATTCATGAACAAATTAAAATCTAAGTTAAAGCCCATGTTTTTTGCCTCCTTCTCATACCGTAGCTTAATGATACATTTGTTAGGTTTTCTTTTCAAATGAAAATGTTTAAAGGGAAATGCTTACGGTCATACTATCAATACATCTAGAACCATACCCCTAAACTCCCTAGATGGAAGGATTATGTGATCATAATCCTTCTTTTTTATATTTTAGCACAATATTCGCTTCATACTGCTCAATTAAGTCTTCTAATGCCTCAGCAACAGTCACATTCCCTGCTGTTAGCTCCTTCTCTGCATGAGCGAGCGAGGCCTTAGAGACGGGATGCTGATAAAAGGAAGCAAGAAGCTGGTCATTAATCAGCGTGCGTACCCACTGTTTTAACTGATCGCTTCGCTTTTGCTCAAAACGGCCGATGCTTTTCATATGCAACACGTACTGCTGAATCACGCTCCATACGTCTGCAACCTGCTCCTCGTAAAGAGCTGAGCAGGTCATCACCTTCGTCGCCCATTCCTGATCATTCGGTGCTAACACGTGAAGAAGCGTTTCTAGTTCGCCCTTTGCAATTCTGGCGCGCTCACGGTTATCTCCGTCCGCTTTGTTAATGCAGATCAGCTGGACAAGCTCCATAATTCCTTTTTTCATTCCTTGAAGCTCGTCTCCTGCTCCTGTTAACGTAAGCAGGAAAAAGAAATCCACCATATCCTTCACTAGAAATTCGCTTTGACCGACTCCTACGGTTTCAATGATGATGACATCGTACCCGCCTGCTTCACATAGTAGCATCGTTTCCCGCGTTTTTCGGTGTACTCCTCCTAGCGTTCCTTGTGATGGAGACGGGCGGATAAATGCTCTCGGATGCTTTGATAACTCTTCCATCCTTGTCTTATCCCCTAAAATACTGCCCCCTGTCACAGAGCTACTCGGATCAATGGCCAGAACCGCTACTTTATGTCCTTGCTCACATAGATATAGACCAAACTTTTCAATAAACGTGCTTTTCCCTGCTCCCGGGACTCCTGTAATCCCAACGCGAATAGAAGCACCTGTTGATGAATAAAGCTCCTTTAACACTTCCTGGGCTTGATCCTTATGCTTGGCGGCATTGCTTTCGATAAGCGTAATCGTCTTGGCAAGCCAAGCACGACTTCCTTCCTTCACGCCTTCTACATACTGATTAGTCGAGTGGCGACGCTTCATCGTCTTGCTCCGTCTCGTCATTTAATCGTTTTTTTATTTCTTCTACTACCTTTTCTGCCGCGTTCGGAATGACTGTTCCAGGACCAAATACCGCTGATGCACCGTTCTCATACAAAAACTCATAGTCTTTATGAGGAATAACGCCTCCTAAAATAACTACGATGTCCTCTCGTCCATGCTTTTTAAGCTCTTCAACAAGCTTTGGCAGGAGTGTTTTATGCCCAGCAGCTAGCGAGCTGAACCCTACGACGTGCACGTCATTTTCAACCGCTTGCAGTGCGGTCTCTTCTGGTGTTTGGAAAAGTGGACCGATATCAACGTCAAACCCTAAGTCCGCAAAAGCAGTCGCAATGACTTTAGCACCGCGATCATGACCATCCTGACCCATTTTTGCAACTAGTATACGAGGTCGTCTTCCTTCTTCCTCTAGGAAATCTTCCGTAAGAGAGCGAACGTGCTCAATTTGCTCTTTTTGAGCGAACTCTTGGCTATAGACGCCGCTAATGGAGCGAATCGTCGCTTTATGGCGCTTCGCCACTTTTTCGACCGCATCTGAAATTTCACCAAGTGAGGCACGACATCTTGCCGCTTCAACTGCTAAAGCAAGTAAGTTTCCTTCGCCTGTTTCCGTTGCTTTTGTAATGGCGTCTAGCGCCTGCTGTACTTTCCCTTCATCGCGTGTACGACGAAGCTCTTCAAGACGCTCAATTTGCTTTAACCTTACGGACGTATTGTCAATGTCCAAAATCTCAAGTGGTTCAGTGGACTCCTGACGATATTTATTGACTCCGATAATGGTTTCAGCTCCAGAATCGATTTTTGCCTGACGTCTTGCCGCAGCTTCTTCAATTCGCATTTTCGGAAGACCTGTTTCAATCGCTTTTGCCATTCCACCAAGCTCTTCAATTTCCTTCAAATGCTCTTCTGCGCGCTCAATTAGCGATTGAGTGAGAGACTCCACGTAATACGATCCACCCCAAGGGTCAATCACGCTACAAATCCCCGTTTCATTTTGCAAATAGAGCTGTGTATTTCGCGCAATACGCGCTGAAAAGTCCGTTGGCAGTGCTATGGCTTCATCAAGTGCATTCGTATGAAGAGATTGCGTATGTCCCATCGTAGCAGCTAGTGCCTCTACGCACGTGCGAACGACGTTGTTATATGGATCTTGCTCCGTTAAGCTCCATCCCGATGTTTGTGAATGTGTACGAAGCGCCAGTGATTTTGAATTTTTAGGCTGGAACGGCTCGATCATTCGTGACCACAGTACCCGTGCCGCTCTCATTTTGGCGACTTCCATAAAATAATTCATGCCAATCGCCCAGAAAAACGAAAGCCTCGGCGCAAAGGAATCAATATCAATTCCCGCTTTTAACCCCGTTCGCACGTATTCCAATCCATCTGCAAGCGTATAAGCAAGCTCAAGATCAGCAGGTGCTCCCGCTTCTTGCATATGATAGCCAGAAATACTAATGCTATTAAATTTCGGCATGTGCTGAGACGTAAATGCAAAAATATCGGCAATGATACGCATGGACGTCTCAGGAGGATAAATATACGTATTACGAACCATGTATTCTTTTAAAATATCATTTTGAATCGTTCCTGATAGCTTCTCCAGTGAAACACCTTGTTCTTCCGCTGCCACGATATAAAAAGCCATAATCGGCAATACAGCGCCGTTCATCGTCATTGATACGGACATTTGATCAAGCGGAATACCGTCAAATAGTACGTTCATATCTAGAATAGAATCTACGGCTACTCCTGCCTTCCCAACGTCTCCAACGACACGCGGGTGATCAGAATCGTAGCCGCGGTGTGTAGCCAAATCAAATGCGATGGAAAGACCTTTTTGACCCGCTGCTAAATTACGACGGTAAAAGGCGTTGCTTTCTTCTGCTGTCGAATAGCCTGCGTATTGTCTGATCGTCCACGGTCGATTCACATACATCGTGGCATAGGGTCCTCGTAAAAACGGTGCAAGCCCTGGAAAAGAAGGAAGAAAATTCACATCCTGACGATCTTCTTTTGTATAGAAAGACTGAAGCGTAATGTTTTCGTTTGTCTGAAAAACAGCTTCCGCTTTTACAGGTGAAGATGGTGCTTTTGTAGAAGAAGCATTGCTTGAAAAAGTCGGTCGTTTATACATGTTTGGCCACCTCCAAAAGGGTGAATAGCTTTTGCAATTGCTCGAGCTGTTTCCCTCTAACGTTGATAAATGGACGTTCGTCCACTTCCTCTGTCTCTATTACAACACGCTGTGGGCTGCTTTCAAGAAGGCGCTGATTCAACGCTTTTTTAAGATCGTGTTCCCCACATAAAATGATCACAGCTTTATCATGCGTCTCCATCCATAGTAGAGCTTCTTCAACAGATAAACACAGCGGACTTACCGTAACAGGCAGACCCGTCATTTGCACGAAATTCTTTGTTCGATCCCCTTCTCTATACGCTTCCTTCGTATCTCCTAGCACAACAACCGAGAACGAGGCGTCCTCTAGACGTACAAATTGTGTTCGCAAATCTTCGAGTTCAGCGATCGGCTGGAACTTTGGTAACGGAGCCACCCGTTCTCCCGTTTCAGTTGATTTCATCTGTTCCGTAATAAACGCTCCTGCCTTATACGCTTCTATCCATTCTGCTATTGATGCTGACGTATGCGTTTCTGTGGATGCGTAAGCGTTTAAGCGATTCTCTTGCTCCTCACCAAACTGCACAATGTCTGAATACGAAGCATCTTTTAAGCGATCCATCGCATTTACATAGTGAGTGACACCTACCGCGACTGGCGGTTTGGCACCTCTTTTTGCCACCGCTTCTTCGATTTGTTTGTGAATAAATCCGCTTTTAATCGATGACGTCATGCCTCCATTTTCCTCAATGGTTAAAAAGAGATTCCATGCTTCATCAATGAGTGATTGCGTCATGGATTCAACGTAATAAGATCCACCTGCAGGGTCTGTTACTTTTGTTAAATAAGATTCCTGTTCTAAAATAAACAGCGTATTACGAGCCATTCGAAACGAAAAGTCTGTTCCCTTTGAAAAGCGTTGATCAAATGGCAATATCGTTAGACCTTCCACTCCACCTACGAGAGCAGAAAATGCCTCCGTTGTGACACGTAGCATATTGTTGTACGCATCATAGCTTGTTTTCGTCTGTGCAGACGTCTCCCCATGAAGATAAATGGCAGGTTCATAGCTTTCATCAAAGCTTGCCATCATTCTCGTAAACAAGGAGCGAAAAGCACGAAGCTTTGCAATTTCCATAAACGTCTGCGATCCAACTGAAAACGAACAGACAAGCTGCTTCCCAATTTGATCGAGGCTAATCCCTCTCGTTCTTCCTTCATGGACATAATCAGCAGCGGTTGCAAGCGCATAAGCGAGCTCTTGAACGATCGTTGCTCCTGCGGCGTGATAAGGCTGACTTCGAACCATCATCGTTTTTAGCTCGATTCCTGAAGCCTCCTGCCATTGAATGAGCTGATGCCATTGGTTATATACATCCGTCAAAGGTAAGGAACTTTCGCCCCCCTCAACGAACGCACCGATTGGGTCCATTGCAATGATTCCCTTTAACTTCTTAAGATCATCGTTTTCTCGCTCACAGTAGGCTGCAATCAGACTAATAAGCGGTGTTGCTGATAGACCTGCATAAACGAAGAACGGATATTTCGATAGATCGATACCATGCAACAAGTTTGCCACGTCTTCTATTGAAAGAATGGACACCCCGTCTGTCAGATTGGATTTTCCCATCTTACCTCGTGTCATAACAGAATGTGGCGTGAACGCAATTACATTCTGTCCCTGCTCTAGAAAGCTTCTTAACTTTTTGTTGCTCTCTACTGGGTTTGGGTGTGAAACTGGCTGACAGCAATCGACTTGCTTCGCTGATTGCAGACGGTAACCACGAACATTTTCTCCCTGTCCCGGATATTGATCGAGCGCTAGCTCATTTGTATCACTTTCAGAATAAAGCGTTTTCAAAATAATATTCTCGACAGTGGATTGGTGAAGTGTATGCTCCTGTTTCCCCTTGAGCGTACGCTCTACTTCCTCTAGCCACTTTTCTCTCATCGACTGCTCGGAATGCTTGATCGTGCTCCCCTTATCGTTCATGTCTTTTCCCCTCTGTCAAAAAGAATTTTGTACCCCTTTGTAGTCTCTATTAAATTAAAATTCAGTCTTCTCTCTTTATCTTAATATATTCCACTTCTGGTATCAATTATATAAAAAGGACCGCCTACTACCGATTGGCAGTAGGCGGTGAACTTTTTAATAAACGGACGTATTATCCGCTGAAATGTTTTCAACAATTTCTTTTACACGAGCAAGGAAACGCCCGCATACAAGACCATCAAGTACGCGATGATCAAGCGATAAACATAGATTTACCATGTCACGTACGGCAATCATTCCATTATCCATCACAACTGGACGCTTTACGATTGACTCTACTTGTAAAATCGCTGCTTGCGGATAGTTAATAATTCCCATTGATTGAACTGAGCCAAATGATCCCGTGTTATTTACGGTAAACGTTCCGCCCTTCATTTCTTCTGCTGAAAGCTTACCTGTACGAACCTTAACGGCTAGCTCTGATACTTCGCGACCGATGCCTTTAATTGTTTTTTCATCGGCCTGCTTAATAACAGGAACAAATAGCGCATCATCTGTTGCAACGGCAATTGAGATATTGATATCTTTCTTTTGAATGATTTTATCTCCCGCCCACATTGAATTCATTTCTGGGAATTCTTTAAGCGCCTGAGCAACGGCTTTTACGAAGAACGCAAAATACGTTAAGTTAAAGCCTTCTTTTTGCTTGAATGATGCTTTTAATTGATCGCGGTATGCCACTAAATTTGTTGCATCCACTTCCACCATCATCCATGCATGAGGTGCTTCATGCTTACTACGCAGCATGTTCGAAGCAATGGCCTTACGCACGCCTGTAACAGGAATCTCAACATCGCCCGGTTGAAGGTCAACCGCTGGTGCTGCTGCCTCTTTCTTAGGAGTCGCGGCTGGTGCTGATGGCTGTGCTGCTTTTGGTTCCGGTGCTTTTGGTGCTTCAGGTGTTGCAGATGCAGATGGAATGTTTCCAACTTCAATTAGCTTTAGAAGATCCTTGCGCGTAATGCGTCCACCTGCTCCTGTTCCGTTCACTTGCTCAAGATCGATATTATGCTCTTGAGACAAACGTAACACGGCTGGAGAGTAGCGTTTTTTGTTCGGCTGATCACCTGCTGGCGCTTGTGCTTGAACACTTTCTTCTTTTGGTGCTTCTTTAGAAGGTGCACTTTCGCCTGCTCCTTCTACTTCAATTAAGCACACGACTTCACCAACTGGAATCGTATCGTCTTCGTTTGCTACAAGCTCTTTGATCACTCCTGTAAATGAAGAAGGTACTTCAGCATTTACTTTGTCAGTTGTCACTTCTGCAATCGGATCGTACTTGTTGACTTTATCTCCAACAGATACGAACCACTTGCTGATCGTTCCTTCTGTTACGCTCTCACCTAATTGTGGCATCGTAATTTTTTCGATGGGCATTTGTTTAACCTCCCTTAAAATTCAGCTAGTTCTCGCATCGCTTTTTCTACTTTATCTGGATTCACCATAAAATGCTTTTCCATTGTTGGGGCATATGGCATAGCAGGTACGTCTGGACCTGCTAGACGTTTGATCGGAGCATCCAGGTCGAATAAGCAGTTTTCACTGATGATGGCTGCCACTTCGCCAATAATGCTTCCCTCTTTGTTATCCTCTGTGATTAAAAGCACTTTGCCCGTTTTAGACGCTGCTTCGATAATCGCCTCTTTATCAAGCGGATATACCGTACGTAAATCTAAAATGTGAGCAGAAATACCGTCCGCTGCTAATTTTTCTGCTGCTTGCAGCGCAAAATGAACGCAAAGGCCGTATGTAATAACCGTAATGTCATCGCCTTCTCGTTTGACATCCGCTTTTCCGATTGGAAGCACATAGTCATCCTCTGGAACTTCTCCTTTAATTAAGCGATACGCACGCTTATGTTCAAAGAATAAGACCGGATCATCATCACGAATAGCCGCTTTTAACAACCCTTTTACATCGTAGGGAGTAGAAGGCATCACAATTTTTAATCCTGGTGTGTTGGCAAACATCGCTTCCACCGATTGTGAATGATACAACGCACCATGAACCCCACCGCCGTAAGGAGCACGAATCGTAATTGGACACGTCCAATCATTATTGGAACGATAGCGTGTTTTGGCTGCTTCAGATACGATTTGGTTGACCGCTGGCATGATGAAATCGGCAAACTGCATCTCAGCAATTGGACGCATTCCGTACATAGCTGCTCCAATTCCTACCCCTGCAATTGCGGACTCTGCTAATGGTGTGTCAATTACACGTTCCTCACCGAACATTTCGTAAAGGCCGTTCGTTGCTTTGAACACGCCACCTTTTTTCCCAACGTCTTCTCCTAATACAAACACCTTCGGATCGCGTTGCATTTCTTCTCTCATCGCCATTGTTACTGCATCAATATAAGAAATTACTGGCATAATTGTCCCTCCTTACTCAGCATATACATGCTTCATCGCATGTTCCGGATCAGCATATGGTGCACTTTCTGCATAATCTGTTGCTTCGTTTACTGTATTCATAATATCATCTAGCATTTCTTGTTCCTTCGCTTCATCTAGAAGGCCCACTTCTCGTAAATACGCACCAAACGTCACGATTGGATCTTTCTTTTTCGCTTCGGATACTTCGTCCTGTTCACGATAGCTGCGATCGTCATCATCACTTGAATGCGGCGTTAAGCGATACGAAATTGTCTCAACAAGCGTTGGTCCTTTTCCTTCGCGCGCACGGTCTGCCGCTTCTTTTACGACTTTGTATACTTCAAGTGGATCGTTTCCGTCTACTGTGTAACCAGGCATTCCATATCCAATTGCACGATCAGACACGTTCTCACACGCTAATTGTTTTTCAATCGGTACAGAAATCGCGTATTTGTTGTTTTCGCACATGAAGATGACAGGAAGTTTGTGTACACCTGCAAAGTTTGCTCCTTCGTGGAAATCTCCTTGGTTTGATGATCCTTCACCGAACGTTACGAACGTAACAAGATCTTTCCCTTCCATTTTCCCAGCTAGGGCTACACCTACTGCGTGTGGTACTTGCGTTGTTACAGGTGAAGAACCCGTCACAATGCGATTTTTCTTGCTACCGAAATGCCCTGGCATTTGACGGCCGCCTGAGTTTGGATCTTCTGCTTTCGCAAAGCCTGATAGCATCAAGTCTTGTGCCGTCATTCCAAACGTAAGCACCACGCCCATATCACGATAATATGGCAGTACGTAGTCCTTTTCATTATCAAGCGCAAAAGCTGCTCCAACCTGTGCCGCTTCTTGTCCTTGACAAGAGATAACAAACGGAATTTTACCCGCACGGTTTAGAAGCCACATACGCTCGTCAATTTTACGAGCTAAGAGCATCGTTTTATACATTTCCATTACTTTTTCATCACTTAAACCTAACGCTGCATGGCGGTTTTCAGTCATTAATACACCCTCCTAATCAATCATACCTTTTACTATTAAAAGTGAATGGCTTTTCCTTCTACGGCTAAGGCTGCTTCCCCAATTGCCTCTGACAAACTTGGATGCGGATGGATCGTATGCGCAATTTCCCAAGGCGTTGCATCTAACAGTTTCGCAAGACCTGCTTCTGAGATCATGTTGGTTACGTCTGGACCAATCATGTGTACGCCAAGTAGATCATTCGTTTTGGCGTCGGCAATAATTTTAACAAATCCGTCTGATTCGCCGTGAACAAGGGCCTTCCCAACCGCTTTGAATGGGAATTTTCCGATCTTCAATTCAAAACCTTTTTCCTTCGCCTGATCCTCTGTGAAGCCGACGCTTGCAATCTCGGGATGACTATAAATACACTTCGAGATTTGCGTGTAATCAATTTTTAATGGACGTTGGTCTGCAAGATGCTCGACCGCTACAATTCCTTCATGTGAAGCAACGTGAGCAAGCTGAAGACCTCCGATCACATCACCAATCGCATAAATATGTGATTCCTTCGTTTGATAATAATCATTTGTATCAATAAAGCCATTTTTCACTTCGATTGATGTGTTTTCAAGACCAATTCCCTCTACGTTCGCCTGTCTACCTACAGAAAGAAGCACTTTATCTGCTGTAAACTCTTCTACAGTATCGCCCACTTTCGCGCGAATACGAACCGTTTCATCAATCTTTGTTTCTTCCCCAAGCACTTGTGCACTTGTGACGATTTTAATCCCTTTACTCTTTAAAATCTTCGTCATTTCTTTGGCAATTTCTTTGTCCTCTGTCGGAAGAATTTGCGCACTATATTCGACCACCGTTACGTCTACTCCGAAATCAGCAAGCATGGACGCCCACTCGATTCCGATTACGCCACCGCCAATAATCATGATCGAAGATGGCAGTTCATCCATTTGTAACGCTTCGTCAGACGTAATGATGTGCGTTCCGTCTACCGTTAGCCCTGGAAGCGTTCGTGGACGTGATCCTGTCGCAACCACCACGTTTTTCGGGATGAGCATTTCATTTTCTGATCCGTCATTGTTTTCTACAGAAATCGTTCCTGGCATCGGTGAAAAAATAGATGGCCCTAAAATACGGCCGATTCCTTCATAGACATCGATCTTGCCTTTTTTCATCAAATGCTGCACGCCTTGATACAGCTGATCGACGATTTTTTGCTTGCGCTCTTGTACTTTTAAGAAGTTCAAGTGAACATTCTCAGTCGTAACGCCAAACTCTTCTGACTTTTTCGCCAAAGCAAATACTTCGGCACTGCGAAGAAGGGCTTTACTTGGAATACAGCCTGCATGAAGGCACGTACCACCAAGCTTGTTCTTTTCTACCACGGCCACTTTTAACCCAAGCTGAGACGCACGAATAGCCGCTACATATCCTCCAGTCCCTCCGCCGAGTACTACTACATCATATTCTGTCGACATTTTACTTTCACACCTTTCTAATTAAGCACCTGGATAGTCTTTCGCTTCCTCTTCGCCGCGCAACACGCGAAGGGCCCCCTCTGTTAACGCTTGAAGCTCGTTCTCGCCGGGATGGACAATCACATCGGCAATCCAATTGACTCGACTCATAATTAACTCCGTGAAGCTTTGCGAGTATGCTAGACCACCGGTCAAAATAATGCCATCCACTTTTCCGTATAAGACGCTGCTTGCTGCGCCAATTTCTTTCGCTACTTGATAAGCCATCGCGTCAAAGATAAGCTTTGTTTGCTGATCACCTTTTTCAATCATCTTCTGCACCTTCACCGCATCAGATGTACCGACATAACCAGCTAATCCACCTTTTCCAACGAGCATTTTCATGACTTCATCACGGTAATAACGTCCTGAAAAACAGAGATTGATGAGGTCCCCCGCTGGTACCGTTCCTGCTCTCTCAGGACTAAACGGACCATCTCCGTGCAGACCATTATTCACATCGATGACTTTGCCATGTTTGTGCACCCCAACGGTGATTCCACCGCCCATATGGACAACGATAAGGTTGAGCTCTTCATACGTGCTCGCAAGCTCTTTTGCCACTCGTCTAGCAACCGCCTTTTGATTAAGCGCATGAAAAATACTTTTTCGTTCAATTAACGGGAATCCTGATACTCTCGCTACGTCTTCTAATTCATCGACGACCACTGGATCTACGATAAAAGCTGGGATATTAAGGCCTGTCGCAATTTCATGAGCCAGTATTCCACCTAAATTTGAAGCATGTTGTCCTGCATATCCTTTACGTAAGTCAGCGAGCATCGCTTCGTTTACTTTGTATGTACCGCCTTGAATCGGGCGTAGTAATCCACCCCTTCCACAGACAGCACTCATTTTCGATAAGTTGATCCCTTCTTCATCGAGGGATTCTAAAATAGATTGTCTGCGAAAAGCGTATTGATCACTAATCGTTTTATATTGATTGATTTCATCAACGTCATAGCGAATTGACTTTTCAAAAATAAGCGTTTCGTTATGAAACACGCCAATTTTTGTGGAGGTAGACCCAGGGTTAATAACTAACACGCGATATTCTTGAGCTTGCAACGTTCCATCCTCCTACTTGATGTTTAAGATACAGATGGCTCAAAAAGGATTCATCCCCTTGAGCCATCTCTTCTGGTGTCATGTGTCATCGTGCTTTGATTAGCGACGGCGACTTAAAATGTGATGTTCGTTTTGTAAAAACTGACTGCGAGAATTTCTCATGCGCTCAATGCGCTCTTCAGCTAAGCGATCTGCCGCTGCATAAGTAGCAATGTGATCACGGTTTGCGATCTCAATGACGCGCTCAATGTTTTGGTAGATACCTTCTACTTTTTTCAGTGCACGCTCACGGTTATATCCGTAAAGCTCATCCGCTACGTTAATTACTCCACCTGCATTGATAACATAATCCGGTGCGTAGACAATACCCATTTCGTGAATCATGTCACCGTGACGTGATTCTTTCAATTGGTTGTTTGCCGCTCCTGCGATGACTTTTGCTTTGATTTGTGGAATGGTTTGATCATTGATCGTTGCACCAAGGGCACAAGGAGCATAGATATCACATTCAACTCCGTAAATTTCATCTGGCTCAACTGCTTTTGCACCAAATTCTTCAACCGCACGCTTCACAGATTCTTTGTTGATGTCCGTTACGATCAGCTGTGCTCCTTCTTCGTGTAAATGACGGCATAAGTTGTATGCTACATTTCCGACACCTTGAACCGCAATGACTTTTCCTTCAAGTGAATCACTTCCGAACGCTGCCTTCGCTGCTGCTTTCATCCCTTGATACACACCGAATGCTGTTACAGGTGATGGGTTTCCTGAAGAACCAAATGCAGGAGAGATTCCTGTTACATAGTCCGTTTCTTGGTAGATAAGATCCATATCTTCTACTGTTGTACCAACGTCCTCAGCCGTAATGTAGCGGCCGTTAAGACCTTGAATATAGCGACCAAACGCACGGAATAGCTCTTCGCTTTTATGTTTTTTCGGATCGCCGATAATAACCGTTTTACCGCCGCCTAAGTTCAAACCAGCTGCAGCATTTTTATACGTCATTCCTTTTGCAAGGCGTAGCGCATCTTCAATAGCTGCTTCTTCTGATTCGTACGTCCACATTCTTGTACCGCCTAGCGCTGGCCCTAGCGTTGTATCATGAATGGCAATAATTGCTTTCAGACCTGATTGTTTGTCCTGACAGAATACTAATTGCTCATAGTCATATTGTTCCATATATTTGAAGATTTCCATTTTACGTTTCCTCCCAGAATTATTCGCCTCGTGCTACTAAAGCAGCTACGGCAAGCGAATGTAGTTTACTTTCGGCTGAATCTGCCCGAGATGTTAAAATGATTGGCGCAGTCGCACCCGCAATAACGGCGCCGACTTTTGCATTCGCAAAATACATCAATGATTTGTAAAGGGCATTTCCAACTTCAATTGTTGGTGTAACTAAAATATCTGCTTCTCCTGCGACATCGCTTTGTATGTTTTTATGCTTCGCCGCTTTTATTGAAATGGCATTGTCAAGCGCAAGCGGGCCGTCTACGACACACCCTGCAATCGTTCCTTCGCGGTTTAACGTCGTTAATGCCGCTGCATCGATCGTTGCCTGCATGTTAGGATTCACGGTTTCGATGGCTGCTAATGCCGCCACTTTTGGGTACGTTACCCCCAATTTTTTCGCTACGCCTACCGCATTTTCAATAATTTGTGCTTTTTGCTCAAGTGAAGGGGCAATATTCATCGCTGCGTCTGTCAGATAGATCAGACGTTCATAGCCCGGCACCTCAAACAGCGCAACGTGTGATAACACGTTTCCTGTTCGTAAACCCCATTCTTTATTAAGGACAGCCTTTAAAATTGTAGAAGTAGGTAAATTACCTTTCATGACAATATTTGCTTCGCCTTGATGAACAGCTTTTACGGCCATCATGGCAGCTGTTTGTTCATTCTGGGCATTCATCACTTTCACTTCACTGGCTGATTCCAATGAATGGTCAACCATCATGCTTTTTATTTTGTCCTCATCCCCAAATAAAATAAATTGTGCTAGGTTTTTGGAGATGGCTAATCGCACGGATTCAATTACTTCTGGATCCTCTGCTACTGCAACAGCAACAGTTAAAGAGGGCATGTTTGCTGCTTTTTCAAGTACCTGCTCGAAATTCTTCATCTTATCTACCTCACTTTTCTGTCCGTTTTTATATCTTGCAAGAATCGTGCCAACTTTTATCATTCGCACAAAAAAACGCACTTCGTAAGGCGCAGACTACTTGTGGAAAACAGGCACCCTCGTAAATTATACATAAAAAGCAGGCATATGCGCAATTATTTGCATAGTGTGCCATCTATTGCACGCTATTTTTTGCAAGATTATACTTTTCCATCTTGTAATAAAGAGTACGCACTGAAATTCCTAGTTGCTTTGCTGTTTTGGTTTTATTGTAGTTGTATTTTTCAAGCACTTGTCTCATCACCTGCGCTTCGTAAACCTCTACGAGATCATTTAACGTCCCCTCATGATCGCTGCCTACAACAGGAGCAAGAACCGTCTTCTTAGGCTCAGACACGGACTGTAGCTCTGGAATGTGGTGAACATCAATGAACTGCTCGTTGTAGTGCATATAAATAACGGCACGACCTAAGATATTCTCCAGCTCACGAACGTTTCCTGGCCACTCGTACTGTTTCAAATAAACCAATGCAGCAGGCGTAAGCCCCTCAACATTTCGGCCATAATCTTGATTGATTTTTTGAATTAAGTGCTGTGAAAGCAATTCAATGTCTTCTTTTCGTTGCCTGAGCGGAGTAATGTGAATCGGAATTTTATTTAACCGATAATAAAGATCTTCTCGGATTTTTCCGTTTGCCATTCCTTTTTCCAAGTGAACATTTGTTGCGGCAATCACTCGGACATTAATCGGAACAGCTTTTGTACCTCCCACTCGAACAATTTCTTTCTCTTGGAGCACCCGAAGAAGCTTTGCCTGCATTTGAGCAGACAGCTCGCCAATTTCATCTAAAAAAATACTTCCGTTATTCGCTTCTTCAAACAATCCTCGTTTACCGCCTCGCTTTGCGCCTGAAAAAGCGCCCTCTTCATACCCGAACATTTCACTTTCAAGAAGCGTTTCTGAGATTGCCGCACAGTTTACACGAATAAACTTGTTATATTTTCGATCACTTGCATTATGGATGGCGTGGGCAAAGAGTTCTTTTCCTGTTCCGGATTCACCGCGTAATAAAACGGTCGCAGGCGTTTTGGCTGCGAGCTTTGCTTGCTCAATGGCTAGCTTAAATTCTTCTGAATTGCCTATAATATCATCAAATGAATATTTGGCTTCTAAGGTGCGAATAATTTGCCTTGCACGATTTAATTCATTGGTTAGCTGTTTAATCTCGGACACGTCATGAATGACCCCAACGCTTCCTTTTAATTTGCCGTCGACAATAACAGGTGCTACGTTCACAAGCACATCTTTTTTATGAGCCCCAACCTTCATTCGTACGCTACGCACCGGACGTCTCGTTTGGAGCACTTTCATATGCATGCTTTCTCCTTCAGAAATATCAGCGGTAGCCGGCTTTCCAATCACGTCCTCTTCTTTTAGTCCTGTCAACCTCGTATAAGCTGGATTAATAAGCAACCCCGTTCCATCCTCATCTACGACTGAAATCGCTTCTTCCGATGATTGAATAATCGCCTCGAGCATCGTTTGAATTTCTTTTAAATTGGTTACTTCCTTCGCTAGATCGACAACTTCTGTAATGTCTTTAAAGAGCGCAAAAGCTCCAAACAGTTCCCCCTGATCATTCAATATCGGAATACGTGTTGTAATAATTTTTTTTCCGTTCTCAAACGTAAACTCATGGTTTCGCTCTACTTTTTTCGTTTGCAGTATGTAAGGAAGCTGACTCGCTGGAATCACCTCTAAAACAGGATGTCCTAGCACATCTGCTCGCTTAAATCCCGTAATTTTTTCTGCGCTTTTATTAAATAGCGTAATTCGCTCCTCGTTATCAATGACAATCATGCCGTCGTGCGCCGTATTGAAAATTAAATCATGCTTGTAGGATTCTGTTTTCCATTTAAATACAAGCTCTTCTTTTTCCTCCATCAGCTCTGAGATGATATGCGCAACCGAACCTGGGATTACGACCGTATGACGATTTCGCCAAACGTTTTTTAGCTCTTCATAGACATCTTCATCTCCGGTGGCATCAATAATAATATCGATTGAAGCATCCTTAAATTGTTCCCATGATGAGGACGTCATCAGCCCTAATTTTTTTGCTTCCTCCATCCCCGGTGCACCCTTGTTAATATCAACCATTCCAATTACCCTCAGCATGTCGCTTGCGATGACCATTTGTAAAATAGCTCGTCCACCTTTTCCCGCTCCAACAATTAATACGTTTTGCATACATCATCCACCTTGTATGTTCTTTATGTTCTTGTTTCATTATCCTCTAGAAAATGTGCAATTCTTTGCATACCTCTATAATAGCGTTTCCAAATCCCTCTTGACAATTTTCTGTATTTTTATATGATTCAGATAAGTAATCTTTTACGAGAGGATTTTTTCCATGATACGTATTATTGCGTTACTTATTTTACTTATTCCTGGTTTTCTAGCAGGATACGGCATTAAATTAATGAGGGATATGTTTTTTGGTATTCTTCAGCCGCCCTTTCATTCTTTATTCCTTCAGTTCTCGATGGGGCTCATTCTTTTTTTAGGTGGATTAGGATTCGTAGCTGGCTTTATCCTTCACCGCGACAGAAAAAGAAACAAAGTACAGCAGCGATTTCAAAAAAATAATCTCGATTCCAAATAAGTGAACATGGAATCGAGATTATGACGGTTCATGTATGGTGAAACACCTTACGAAAACAATGCTCTCATTTTCTCTGGATAATCGGTGATGATGGCGTCACAGCCCATTTGAAACAGTTCCGTTGCTTTGTCCGCATTATTTACCGTATACGGGCGAACGGCAAGACGATCGTCCTGCGCCGCTGACACAATCACGTCATTTAGCGTGCGGAAATTAGGGTGAAGCGCATCCGCTCCTACACTTTGTGCGTACGTCCACGGCTCAAACAGCTGATATGAATACAAAATAGCCGTTGGAATCGTCGAGTCAAAGCTCTTCGCCCGCACAAGGCTATTATGATTGAACGAAGATAATATGACGCGATCTTTTAGCCCATAATGGTAAATCATATTCAGAACGACAAGCTCCAAATTTCGATATTCAAACACATTGTTTTTCAATTCAATATTGACGAGAAGCGGTGTGGTTGCGATCCATTCAAGCACTTCGGCAAGAGACGGGATCGGACACCCTCCGTATTTCTTTTTAAATTTATAACTCGCATCTAATTTTCGGATTTGTGCGTACGTCATGTCTTTTATGTACCCTTTATGTCCGGTTGTGCGATCTACCTTTTCATCATGGATGACCATCAGCTCACCGTCCTTTGACATGTGAACATCCAACTCAATCCCAATAGCGCCTACACGCGCTGCTTCTTGAAACGAAATCATTGTATTTTCAGGATGTGTTCCTGCAGAACCTCGATGTCCGTAAATCTCCATCTGTATCAACTCCTTTTATACACTATACCCAATTCTAAAATTCAATTCAAAAATGAGCGTAATTTTGCTATACTTACACATACATTTTACATAAAAAAGGAGCTGGTTATGAATGCGTCCATTACAAATTTCACCTGAAACAGCTGTAAAGCTTGCCGAAAAGCTTAATATTCCGCTTGAACAGCTTATGCATATGCCACAGCACATTTTGCTTCAAAAGCTTGCGGAATTAGATAAAGAAGAAAAGTAACAAAAAAAGACACCTTCCTTTACTGGTAAATAATCTACCAATAAAAGAGGATGTCTTTTTTATCAAACATAAAAAAAGTTTGTCGGTCTAAAAAATATGTTTGTTGATAAACGTACATTGGGTAAATGTCAGTAGGCTAAACCCATGTCGTATGAACAAGTCTAACGGTCTCAGCTAACTTTGTGTTCAAGGCGTAGCTTATCTGCCACCATCGCAATGAACTCGCTGTTCGTTGGCTTCGCTTTGGTCATGCTGACGGTGTATCCGAATAGCGAAGAAATTGAATCAATGTTTCCTCTGCTCCAAGCTACTTCAATGGCATGACGAATAGCGCGCTCAACGCGGCTTGCTGTCGTGTTATATTTTTTGGCGATATCCGGATAAAGTACTTTCGTAATCGATCCTAATAATTCAATATCCTTGTAAACCATTGAAATGGCTTCACGTAAATATAAATAACCTTTAATGTGCGCTGGCACTCCAATTTCATGAATAATACTCGTAATGTTAGCATCTAAGTTATTTGAACGGTTATCTCGATTATTTTTCAAGGATGAAGTGGGACGTTTTAACACGGCTGAGGACTTTCCACTAACTTGGCGAATATGATTTACTAAGTTCTCCATATCAAATGGCTTTAGAATAAAATAAGATGCGCCTAAATCGACGGCTTTTTTCGTAACATCTTCTTGACCGAATGCCGTTAACATAATGACATTTGGATATGTTCCTTTGTTCATATCGCGTAACTGACTTAACACAGCCAATCCATCTAGATGTGGCATAATGATATCTAGAATAAGTACGTCCGGGTCGTTTTCTTTCAGCATATGCAAACATTCCTGTCCGTTATATGCTACGCCAATGACTTCCATATCATCTTGCTCTGAAATATAGTCTTCCAATAGCCCAATTAATTCTCTGTTGTCATCGACCAAACATACTTTAATTTTTTTCACAACAGATTCCTCCTCAATCCCTTATAATCCTTAAACCCCATAAACGGTACAAAGCATTCCTATGTTTATTCTAAATCATCAATTCGACAATGCAACAAGTTTTCCTTTATTTTTTGAAAAAAAAGCAAAAATAGTGGAGCTTTGCACCTATTATTGTTTAGATATGGAGTTTTTAGCGTAAAAAAGACGAACTATGATTAGCTCGCCTTTTTCTGAACGCCCTTATAAATGTTAATTCCTGCCTCATTTAGCATCCATTCAATATGAACACCGTATCCAGAAGTCGGATCGTTTACGAATACATGTGTGACAGCACCAATAACCTTCCCGTCTTGAATAATTGGACTCCCACTCATTCCTTGGACAATACCGCCTGTTTTCTTTAATAGGACAGGGTCTGTAATTTTAATCACCATTCCTTTTGTTGCGGGAAACTTTTGCGGAATGGTGCTAATGACTTCTACGTCGAACTCTTCCACTTTGTCATTGTCAATGACAGTCAAAATTTTAGCAGGCCCCTCTTTTACTTCATTTGATAAAGCAATTGGGAGAGGTTTATCTGCGATGCCATTTTCAATCGAATCATGAAGTTTGCCAAAGATTCCAAAAGGGCTATTTCGATTAATATTCCCCATAATATGGCGATCTTCAGAAAAGCGCGCTAATTTCTCACCCGGAACACCATGTGCTCCTTTTTCGATAGACGTCACCGTCGATCGTACAATTTGTCCATCTTCAACCACAATCGGCTTTTTCGTATCCATGTCAGAAATAACATGACCAAGCGCACCGTATTTTTTGGACTTCGGATCGTAAAACGTCATCGTTCCAATTCCAGCTGCTGAATCACGAATATAAAGACCAATTCGATAAGCGTAGTTGTTTTTATCTTTGACAGGAACAAGCTTTGTTTGGAAATGCTCTTTATCACGCAGCACTTCTAAATCGAGAGGCTTTCCTGTTTTTCCAGCGGATTGAATAAACGGCGTAATATCACTCATTTTTTCAATCGTCGTACCGTTAATTTTCGTAATCATATCTCCTACTTGAATACCTGCTTTTTCACCAGGAGATTTCTTTCCGTCTTTTGCCTCAATCTGATGATACCCTACTACAAGCACACCGCGCGCATTGAGCTTAACACCAATGGATTGGCCACCAGGAATAACCTTGAAATCTGAGAGCACCTTCACATCTACCTTTTTCACAGGAATCCCTGCTACGGCTAATGTTAACGGTTCTTCGCCAATTTCTTTCCCTTTGATGACGACCTCATGATGATCGGCCGTTTCGCTTTTAAAAACGTTTTGAGCGGTTGAAGTAGCTGGTAATGCTGTGTGAATAGAAGCTTCTTGATGTTCAAAGACCGTTACTTGCGTTGGAATGTTGATATAATTACGTAGTTCCGGAAAAAATCCTAATCCTATCATCGCAACAAGGAGAATAGTTCCTATGAACTTTCTGTATTTAATTTTCACGCTGTCATTCACTCTCCTCGCTTCCGATGCCCACACCATTTTTTTAGTTGGCTACAGTTTTAATGTAGCCTTCTTACGCTCCATTTATAACTGAACGGTCAATAAAAAACATCTTAATTTTCAAAAGAAACGTGTATAATGCTCTTTCGCAAACGTTCCGAATCATTCCTGCCTCTAAAAGTAGTTTGCCTCAGGAGAAAACGAAAAAAACATGGATCTCCGCCTCGAGATCCATGTTTTTTAATGTTTGAAACGATCCGCTAAATCAAGCAGCTCTTTCGCGTGTTCTTTCGTTAAATCCGTAATTTCAGCACCGGCAATCATTCGTCCGATTTCTTTTACTTTTTCAGACTGACTCAGCGGTTCTACAGCCGTAGATGTACGGTTGTCTTTCACCTTTTTTGAAATAAATAAGTGAGTGTTTGCCATCGCCGCAACCTGAGGCAAATGAGAAATACACAGCACCTGAGAACCTGTCGAGATGCGGTAAATTTTCTCACCGATCGCCTGAGCTACACGACCGCTTACGCCGGTATCCACTTCATCAAAGATAATCGACGTGACGCCCTGATGCTTTGAGAAAATGCTCTTTAGCGCGATCATAATCCGGGACAGTTCTCCACCAGAAGCGATTTTCGCGAGCGGCTTCAGCGGCTCCCCTGGGTTCGTTGATAAATAAAATTCAACGTGATCAATTCCACTGCGAGTGAATTTCACATGCTCTCCGTCCAGTTCAATGTCTTGAAGAGACGGCGTCACTTTCGTAAATTTCACTTCGAAGATTGTTTTTGCCATGTACAGTTCTTTTAGTTCCTGATGAATACCCGCCGTTAGCTTTTCACCTAGCTTATGACGAAGAGCCGAGACATTTTTAGCTTCGACCAATAAATCTTTTGCGACCGCTTTAAGTTCTGCTTGAATGTTTGAGAGATGAGTGTCTCGATTTTCAATTTGGTCCATTTCGTCTTCAATCGTAGCCGCGTATTCCAAAATTTCTTCTACGCTTTGGCCATATTTACGCTTCAATTGATTGATTTCGCTAATACGTGACTCAATATAATCTAAGCGTTTTGGATCGTACTCCAACATATCCAGCTGCTGACGAATTTTAAAAGACGCATCCTCAAGCTGATAAAAAGAACTCGATACGGCTTCAGAAATTTCCACATAGGCATCGTCAAGCTCTTGGATATCCTCTGCATTTCCCATGGCAAGACCGACCCAGTCTAGTCCTCTTTGCTCCCCGTGGAGAGCATTATAAGCGTCGTTTAGCGCGTTATAGATCTTTTCAAAGTTTGAAATTTTCATTCGTTCTTCCATTAGATCATTGTCTTCGTTTGGCTGTAAGTTCGCTGATTTAATTTCCTCTAGCTGAAATTGAATTAAATCCAAGCGGTGCGCTCGTTTCTGCTCGTTTTCTGAAAGCTTATTTAGCTGCTTCTTCAAATCCATGTAGCGCTCGTATACTTGCTGATACTCTTCAAGCGCTTTGGCAATTTTCTCTCCGCCATATTGATCAAGCATAGCCAAATGACGGTCTTGATTCATTAAATCCTGATGCTCGTGCTGACCATGTATATCAATTAGAGTTTGTCCAATTTCTCGTAAAATGCCTAACGTTACAAGCTTTCCGTTAATGCGGCAAATGCTTTTTCCGTTTGTCGTAATATCTCTGCGAAGTACAAGCATATCGTCCTGAACATCAATTCCAACTTCTGCTGCCTTTTCATAGCACGGGTGATCTGCCCCAATTAGAAATAGTCCTTCAATTTCTGCTCGATTTGTTCCATGACGCACAAACTCTGAGGAACCTCTTCCACCGACAAGAAGCTGAATGGCATCAATAATAATTGATTTCCCAGCACCTGTTTCTCCGGTTAAGACCGTCAGACCCTTTTCAAAGGAAGTCGTCAATTCATCAATAATCGCGAAATTTTTAATGGATAGCTCTGCTAACAAATTTACTCACACCTTTATCTCGATTGGCTAGAAGAACAAAGAAAGAGGGTTTTCTCCCTCTTCATCTCCTAAGCCTTATTCACGGACAACTGATATGACGTTCACTGTCCTGTCATTTAATCCACAAATGACGTCTTAAAGCATTTCTACTAAGCGATCTGCAATCACTTTTGTATCTTCAGGAGTACGACAAATGATTAGACACGTATCATCTCCACAAATCGTTCCTAAAATTTCTTCCCAATCTAAATGATCTAGCAGTACCCCTACTGCGTTTCCATTCCCCGGTAACGTTTTCATCACGAGCATATGACCAGCAGAATCAATTTTAACAAATGCATCCATGAGCGCTCGTTTTAACTTTTGCAGCGGATTAAAGCGTTGATCCGCAGGGAGACTGTATTTATATCGCCCATCCATGAGCGGTACTTTTACTAAATGTAATTCTTTAATGTCACGTGAAACCGTTGCTTGCGTAACATTAAAACCTTGGTTCTTTAAAATATCTACTAATTCATCTTGTGTTTCAATATCGTTCGTCGTAATAATTTCACGAATTTTAATATGACGTTGACCTTTATTCATTGCGCACCTCGCCGTTAATCAGTAATTTACTTACATCGTAGTCGATTTTTATCGTTTTATGCAATCTTTTTTCACTTTATTTTTTAAAGTCATGAGGATTTTCACTCATTTTCTTCGTGGACGCGTCAATTTCTCCCAGCCTCTTCCTCTTCTGACAAATAAAAAGCTGACTCATGAGAGAACTCTCCTCTACGAGTCAGCTTTAATTATTGCCCTGTTCGTTTGTAAGGAGCTGTGAGAATACGCCAGCAGGCTTTATTGCTCTTTATCCTTTTTCTCTTTCAGCGTCGAATGCGCTTCTGATACAAGCGTCTCTACGTCCATTTGAAGTTGGTTTTCTCCCACTTCTTGTCCTTCTCCAGGCCATTTTAAGTGAAGAAGAAATTCAATGTTGCCCTCTCCACCTGTAATAGGAGAATAAGATAAATCTGCAATCGTATAGCCTTGCTTTTGCGAGAACTCAATCATATGTTCCAGCACTTGTTGATGTACTTTTGGATCTCGGACAATTCCTTTTTTGCCAACTTGCTCCCTTCCTGCTTCAAACTGTGGCTTTACAAGCGCCACGACGTCACTGTTCGGTACGAGTAGCGTTTTTAAAACCGGCAAGATCAGCGTAAGCGAAATGAACGAAACATCAATAGATGCAAATTCTGGCATTCCTTCTTGCAAATCAGCAGGTGTTACATAACGGAAATTGGTGCGTTCCATTACGACTACGCGCTCATCCTGACGAATTTTCCATGCAAGCTGATTGTACCCTACATCGATCGCATAAGACATTTTCACGCCGTTTTGAAGCGCGCAATCCGTAAATCCTCCCGTGGAAGATCCAATGTCAATCATAATCTTGTCTTGGATTTCTAGCGCAAATTCCTTCAATGCTTTTTCAAGCTTTAAACCACCTCGACTAACATAAGGAATTACGGCTCCCTTTACGATAAGAGGTAAGTCCCGGGAAATCTTCTCCCCGGGCTTATCTAGTCTTGTTTCATTCGAGTAGACGAGTCCTGCCATTACAGAGCGTTTTGCTTTTTCTCTTGTTTCTACTAAACCACGTTCTACGAGTAAGACATCTACTCTTTCTTTTTTTGTCAAAGCACCTCAAGCCCTTTTTTGTTAAATTGTAATAGTTTTTGAATGTTTTTAACGACTTCTTCCGTCGTTAAACCAATTTCCTCAAGCAATTTTGTTACGCTGCCATGCTCAACGAATTGATCTGGAATTCCCATGCGGTTAATTTTCGTTTGATAGTAGCCGTGATCGATCGCAAATTCTGCTACTGCACTACCAAATCCACCTTGTAGCATGGATTCCTCTAACGTTAAGATCGGCTGTTTTTCACCGAAAATGGAGTGAAGCATATCTTCATCCATCGGCTTGATAAAGCGTGCGTTCACAACACGAATTGACACATTTGCTTTTTCTAGCTGTGCTGCCGCTTCCATTGCCATGGGAATTGTTGTACCGAACGTTAAAATGGTCGCATCCGTTCCTTCTTTTAACACTTCCCATGAACCGATTGGAATTTCTTTTAGTTCGTCATCCATCGAAACGCCTACACCGTTACCACGTGCATAGCGCATAGCAATCGGACCATCATTATATTTCAGCGCCGTATTAACAAGGTGCTGTCCTTCATTTTCATCCTTTGCCATCATCAGTACCATGTTTGGCATGTGACGAAGGAATGAAATATCAAATACGCCCTGATGCGTCTCCCCATCTGCCCCAACTAGGCCTGAACGGTCAATTCCAATGAACACATTCAGATTTTGGCGACAAATATCGTGGAGCACTTGGTCATACGCACGCTGTAAAAACGTAGAATAAATCGCTAAGAATGGCTTCATCCCTTGCGTAGCAAGACCTGCTGCCATTGTTGTGGCGTGCTGCTCTGCAATCCCTACGTCGTACATACGGTCTGGCAACTCCTTAGCAAATTGCTCAAGCTTTGAACCGACCGGCATTGCTGGCGTGATCGCTACGATTCGTTTATCTTCGTGAGCAAGTCTTAATACCGTATCACTAACGAGCTTGCTCCAGCCAATTGGCGGCGCTTTGTCTGGTTTAATGAACGCACCTGACTCAATTTTGTAGGGACCTGTTCCATGCCACGTACCGACCGTATCTTCTTCAGCTGGCAAGTAGCCTTTCCCTTTTTTCGTAATAACGTGCACAAGCACTGGACCTTTTGTTTTCTTTGCATAGCGAAGCGTTTCAAACAGGTCATCAAAATCGTGCCCGTCTACTGGTCCGAGGTACGTAAATCCTAAGTCCTCGAAAAACATTCCCGACACGACCATGTATTTTAAGCCATCTTTCACTCGTTCAACAGTCGATGCTAACTTTCCGCCTACTGCTGGAATTTTACGAAGGAGTACTTCCATTTCATCCTTCACCCAGTTGTATTTACCAGCGGTACGAAGCTTACCAAGCACGTTGTTAAGCGCCCCAACATTCGGAGCAATCGACATTTCATTGTCGTTCAGGATAACCGTCATATCGGTTTGTTCATGCCCAATGTGATTTAAAGCTTCAAGCGCCATTCCGCCTGTTAATGCGCCGTCTCCGATGATCGGAATGATGTGTGCACCTGTTTTGTTTAGATCACGTGCCGCTGCCATTCCCATTGCGCCTGATAAAGAGGTTGAACTATGGCCGGTTTCCCATACGTCATGCTCACTTTCATTTCGTTTCGGAAAGCCGCAGAGACCTTTGTATTGACGCAGTGTCTCAAACTCACATGCGCGTCCCGTCAAAATTTTGTGAACGTACGATTGATGCCCTACGTCCCATAGGAACTTATCTTTTGGGCTGTCATAAATCTTGTGAAGCGCGAGCGTTAGCTCCACTACTCCAAGATTCGGCCCGATGTGGCCGCCAGTTGCGGACAGTTGCGTAATTAAAAACTTTCGTATTTCTTCGCTCAATTCAATGAGCTGTTCTTTTGACATCTTTTTTAGAAATTGAGGATTCTTTATAGCTGTTAGATCCAATTTGGATCACTCACTTTCATACTTGTTATAAAATTACCTTAATACATTGTGAAATATTTTATACATGTTAGTCAAATTTTAGTAGTTTTTGTCTATCGTTTTTTTAGATAATCATTTCTGCTTCACAGCTTGATCGATTACTCATTACCTGCGAGTAAGGTTCGCAAATGAAAAGGTGATTGAACATACACACTATGTATGAACATGCGATTCCTTTATTTAAGTGGATTTATATACTATACCTTTGATTGCGAAAACTAAACGCTGATTCGATCAAGACGTATTTTATCCATCTTGTTTTTAATGAAAAAAGAGCCGCTAACACAGATGTGATAACGGCATTGAATATAAAAAACCTATGCACTAGATTTTTACATAACAGTAGCGTAATTATAACATATTTTTTTTGATCACTCAATCGTATTTTCTTAGGAACTGCTAGTTTTGTCGTTTTCCGACGTATAAACAAAGTTCTTTTAACCGATCTGAATAAATTTCAGATGCTTCTAACGCTTGAAGCGCTCGGTCGATATGATCATCTAGCTTCTGTTTTGCCGCTTCCATACCTAAAAGAGATGGATAGGTTGTTTTATTATTATCCGTATCACTGCCGATGGGCTTGCCAAGCGTTGCTTCATCGCCCTCAATATCTAATATGTCATCGCGAATTTGAAAAGCAAGTCCTAAATTCGAGCTAAATTCCTGTAGCTTTTCAATTTGAAAGTCGGTCGCACCTGCTAAAATAGCACCTGCTGTGACACAAAAAGATAGCAGCTTTCCTGTTTTATGATGGTGAATGTACTCAAGCTCTGACAGCGTAAGGGGCTGTCCCTCGCCTTCCATATCAGCGACCTGTCCTCCAACCATTCCTTCTGCTCCTGCGCATGTGGCAAGTGTCGAAACAAGCCTTACCTTCATTGCATCCGTTACGTCTGGATGAGTGGATGAGACGAGGACGTCGAAGCTGTTTGTTAGCAGGGCATCACCTGCTAAGATCGCCATTGCTTCACCAAATACTTTATGATTGGTCGGCTTTCCTCTGCGTAAATCATCGTTGTCCATACTTGGTAAGTCATCGTGAATTAATGAATATGTATGAATCATCTCAACCGCGCACGCTGCTTCTACCCCCATCATCTTATCTTTTCCAAATGCTTCGAGCGTAGAAAAAATAAGCAATGGGCGAAGTCGCTTTCCACCTGCCGTTAATGAGTACATCATGGAATCTTTAAGCGTTGCTGGAGATGCAAGCGGCTGAACAACACTTGGTAGAAGTGCCTCGATTTGTACTCGTAGCTCTTTTAAGTAGGTATCAAAGTCTAGCTCTCTCACAATCATTCTTCCTCCTGCACCACAAACGCCTCTAGCTGACCATCTTCGCGAAGAATTTGCTCCATTTGTTTTTCAATTTTCTGCAGTCGCTCATGACAAAACTTTGAAAGCTCCATTCCCTGTTGAAAGTGCTCAATGGCTTGTTCAAGAGGTACATCGCCTTCTTCAAGCTTCGTTACAATCGTTTCTAGATCTTCCATCGCTTCTTCAAATGTACGTTCTTCTTTTTTGCTCATATTATCGCTCCTCCACTTTTGCCACTTCACATTCGATTTGTCCATCGGTTAGACGGATGTTGACTTTGTCACCGGTTGTGATGTTCTTTGTGCTTTTTACTAGTTCATTCTCTTCATTATAAACTAAGCTGTAGCCGCGCTCCATCGTCTTTAACGGACTTAGCGCATCAAGCTTAGATGCAAGGGAACCGAAGAGAAGCTGCTTTTGCTTCAGCAGGTTTTGCATTTCTTTTGATAAGCTTTTCGTTAGCATCTCTGTGTGTTCATGAGCCTGCTTGATTTTTTCTTGAGGATGATTTCGCTTAAGACGTTGTGTCAGTGCCTCTTTGGCATCGATTTTTGCTTGAAGCGCTCTTCCCATTTCTTTATGTAAACGATCCATCATGCGATCTAAATCTTGTTCCTTCTGCTCTAACAGCCGCTGTGGGTAACGGAATGCGTAAGACTTTTGAGCATTTTTTAATCGCTCTTTTGACGCAGTCATACGCTCACGAACGGCACGCATCATTCGAATATTTCGCTGTTTAAGGCGTTCCATGACTTCAGACAAATGAGGAACGGCAAGCTCTGCTGCCCCCGTTGGTGTAGGAGCTCGCAAATCTGCGACAAAGTCAGCAATAGTAAAATCCGTTTCATGGCCGACTGCTGAAATAATTGGAATGTGCGACTGAAAAATAGCTCTCGCAACCTCTTCTTCGTTAAACGCCCAGAGCTCCTCAATGGATCCGCCCCCGCGTCCAACAATTAAAGTATCAATCATGTCCATCTCATTCGCCTTTTGGATGGCCTCAATGATAGACGGCCCTGCTTTTACACCTTGAACAAGAGCAGGTATTAGGATAACTCGTGCGACCGGATAGCGCCTTCTGAGCGTCGTCATAATATCCCGAACCGCGGCACCTGTTGGAGAGGTGATGACACCTATACAGGTCGGGTAGGCAGGAATGCTTTTTTTATACTGTGGACTAAACAATCCTTCCTTCTCAAGACGTTCTTTTAGTTGCTCATAGGCTAAATATAAGCTTCCAATTCCATCGGGCTGCATTTCTTTTACGTACACTTGATAATTTCCGCTTGGTTCATAGACAGCTACCTCACCCCGAACCATGACCTTCATTCCTTCTTGGGGTTGAAAAGCTAAAGAACGGTTATTCGCTGCAAACATAACCGACTGCATGCGGGCACTCTCATCTTTTAACGTAAAATACATGTGACCACGGCTATGACGCTTGAAGTTAGAAATTTCCCCTTTAATCCATATATCACGAAGATGAGGATCTACATCGAATTTCCGTTTAATATACCGAGTTAGAGCGGTTACCGTTACATATTGAACTTCACTCACCTGCATCTTCTCCTTTATCAGAAATACCTGTATAAACCTTTGAAAGGTTGCTTCACAAGGAATCGCAGCTGTTCGCAACCTTATAAAAAGCAACCTTTTTTCATTCTCTTATGATAAAGACGTTAGCACTCTAGATAATACACCGTTGATGAAACGGCTTGATTGTTCGTCACTAAAGTTTTTTGCTAATTCCAACGCTTCGTTCATTGTCACGTTTACAGGAATATCTTCTTTATATTTGATTTCGAATATGGCTAAGCGTAGAATCGCACGGTCTACGGCTGCTACACGCTCTAACGTCCATTTTTCTAAATTGTTGCGCAGTAGCTCATCAATTTCTTGCTGATTTTCCACTGTTCCTAATACGAGTAGCTCTAAAAATTCGTCTACTTTGTCTGTCTTAATTACGTTTTGAATAGCCTCCGCTGGCTCCATTTTCCCTAAATCACATTGAAACAAAGCTTGAAGCGCTTTTTCACGTGCTGTACGTCTTTTCATTCCATTTTTCTCCTTTATTTTACCTTATCAAAAATTCCATAACATGATAATAGCATAGTTTCTATTCATGAGTACACCTTGTCCGGCTTTAATGTAATATACAGACTATTTCGGCTTTTTTATTTCACCCATTGTTTTATCATAACAGTCTCGTTTTTATTTTACGTTTCGACCGCCTGCATTTCAACAGGAACTCTTTTCTTTTCTTCCCAAAGAAAAAAGGCTGTCAGTAACAGACAGCCTTTTTCTGTGCGCAAGCTAACGATGCTTACGATTCTAGGACTTCTTCTTGCTTTGAGGTTTCAAATTGAACGCCAACAATATGAATGTTCACTTCGTCTAAGTTAATAGCGGTCATCGTTTGTAACGCTTGACGAACATTATCTTGCACTTTTTGAGCAACCACTGGAATGGATACGCCAAATTTCATTGAACAATATACATCGACTTTGATGCTTGCTTCATTCAATTCAACCTTTACACCTTTACCGTGATTTTTCTTTCCAAGTCGTTCGACCACACCGCTTGCAAAGTTACCACGCATTGATGTTACACCTTCTACCTCTGAAGCAGCGATTCCGGCAATAACCTCAATAACTTCGGGAGCAATTTCAACTCTCCCTAAAGATTGTTGGCTTTCTTCCATTTCTAAAACATGATTTTCGTTCATAAGAACACCTCCTATAATCTATACTATACTACGAATTCATTACGTCATGTAATTCAAGAAATTTCGTATTGAATTCTCCTGATACAAACTTTTCGTGATTGAGTAGTTTTAAGTGGAATGGAATGGTTGTTGAAATTCCTTCTACCGCAAACTCACTTAGTGCACGCTTCATTTTTGCGATCGCCTCTTCACGCGTATCCGCATGAACAATTAGCTTCGCAATCATGGAATCGTAGAATGGTGGAATTGAATAGCCTGGGTATACAGCAGAATCGATACGAACTCCGTATCCACCTGGCGCTAGGTACATGTTAATCTTACCTGCTGATGGCATGAAATTCTTTTCTGGGTTTTCTGCGTTAATACGGCACTCAATCGCCCAACCAGAGAACGTAACATCTTCTTGCTTGTAGCTAAGCTTCTCGCCATTGGCTACTTTGATTTGTTCTTTGATTAAGTCAATTCCCGTTACCATTTCCGTTACCGGATGCTCTACTTGAATACGAGTATTCATTTCCATGAAGTAGAATTTCTTTTCACGATAATCATAGATGAACTCAACTGTTCCTGCACCCATATAGTTTACAGCTTCTGCCGCTTTTACAGCAGCTGTTCCCATTTTCTCGCGCATATCTGCATCAAGAGCTGGTGATGGAGATTCCTCAATTAACTTTTGAAGACGACGCTGGATGGAACAATCACGCTCACCTAGGTGAATTGTATTACCGAACGAATCAGCTAATACTTGAATTTCAACGTGACGGAAATCTTCGATATACTTTTCAATATATACGCCTGGATTACCAAAGGCTGTAGCAGCTTCTTGCTGAGTGATCGAAATGCCTTTGATCAACTCTTCTTCGCTTTTCGCTACGCGGATTCCTTTTCCTCCGCCCCCTGCTGTTGCTTTAATAATAACAGGATAGCCCATATCGTTTGCTAAAGATACACCGTCTTCTGGCGTTTCAATAATTCCCTTCGATCCAGGAACAACCGGAACACCAGCGTCACGCATTGTTTCTCTTGCCACGTCTTTTGTACCCATTTTATTAATTGCTTCAGGGCTTGGCCCAACAAAGGTAATGTTACACTCGCGGCATAGTTCAGCAAAGTCTGCGTTCTCTGCTAAGAATCCATAGCCCGGGTGAATAGCGTCACAGCCCGTAAGCGTTGCAACGCTCATAATGTTTGTAAAATTTAAGTAGCTATCTTTAGAGGCAGTTGGTCCAATACAGTAAGCTTCATCAGCTAGCTGTACGTGCAGTGACTCACGATCTGCTTCAGAATAAACGGCAACAGCTTCAATTCCCAATTCTTTACACGCACGGATAATACGGACAGCAATTTCTCCACGATTGGCAACTAATAGCTTTTTAATCATAGCCATTCTCCTTTAGTCAGCTTTCACTAAGAAAAGTGGTTGTCCGTATTCTACAAGCTGTCCATTTTCTGCAAGAATCTCCACTACTTCTCCATTTACCTCTGCTTCGATCTCGTTAAACAATTTCATTGCTTCAACGATACATACTACGCTATCTTTTTTCACTTTGTCGCCTACAGACACGTATGCCCCTGATTCTGGTGAAGAAGACGCATAGAACGTTCCTACCATTGGTGAAGTAATTTTATGTAGGTTTGCATCACTTGCTGGCGCTTTTGGTGCTTCCTCAGCAGGTTGAGCTGCTGGTGCAGCCGGAGCCGGTGCAGCAACTGCTTGTGGCTGAGCTACTTCTGGTGCTGGTGCTGATGCAACTACAACAGGCGCTTGCTTGGAAAGGATTGCATCCTTTTTCTTCATTTTAATTTTTGATCCTTCATGCTCGTACGTAAATTCCTCGATGGATGATTGATCAACTAATTTAATAATTTCACGAATTTCTTGAATCTTGAGCATATTTGACACTCCTATCTCTTCACTATTTCTTAGGTATCTCTCTTATCATACGATATATCGAACAATAAATTCAACGAAACACCTGCGGTTGTGATTTTATAGTTATTATCTAGTACTAATATAAGATTTTAAAACCTATTTCCAACCCTATTTTAGCACATCCCCCTTTTAGAATGAAGAGGTGTTTTCTCCTAAAGCGTTTGTTCCATAAAAAAAGCCGTATGCAAAACCTCTTGTTAAAGAGGTGCATACGGCCTTCTTCTTATTTGCTGCTTGCCGGTTGGAACTCTACAGATACAAGCTTATTCCCTAGCTCTTTTTCAACAAGCTGCATGATTTTATTCGCTTGCTCAGGTGATTTTTTCTTCGAGCTTACCGTTACTTTCACTTGCCCACCTTCTGTGCGAACAAGCGCATCTTTGTAACCATTTGACTTGATCATATCTTCTAAAAATCCTTCTTTTTCGGAAAGCTTCGCAAGCTCTTCAAGCTGGTCTTTTGCTTTGCTTTTCTCTTCTGGCGTGTAGTCACTTGACGCTACAACATCATTGTATTGCTCCATTAATTTGCTGCGCTCGTCTTCAATGTTTAAGCGAAGAGCCGTAAACATGTCATTTGTGTCAACTGTTGATACTTCAGCCGTTGCTTTTTCTTTTTTATCAGACGCTTTTGCGGATTTTTCTTTTGCATTCTTTTGCTCTTCCTTCTTATCGACAAATGCTACGTTGTCTTTTGGATTTTCTGGTGATGTAATATAGTAAACCGATAATACAACCACTAAACTAAGCATTGTTAATAACCAAACCGTTTGTTTTTTTAACAACATTTTTTAATCCCCCTTAGGTTTTTTCGGTAAAACTGCTACTCTATAGCTTGGTACATCAAGTACTCTTGTTACCGCATCAATAATCCACTTTTTCACTTCTATATTTTCAGCACCTCGGGCGACGACTAGTACGCCACGAACTTTTGGTTTTTCTGTTTTGACCACAACTGCTGCTTCCCCGTCTCCTTTTCGCAGAACGACGAGCTTTTCATCAGTTGTCGTTTCATTGATTCCTCGTTTTCCACCTTGTTCATCTGACTCTTCTGTTTTTTGCGTTTTATTTGTATGGTTTTTCTCAAACACGGTTGCTCCTGTTCCGTCTAGGTTGATAACCACTTCCACATCATCTACGCCAAGAACGCTATCAAGCGCATCTTTGAGCTGGGTCTCGTAATGATCTTCGTAATCACTGACCGTTTTTTTTCCTTTACTTTGTCCGAATACAGGCGTCTCTTTCACAGTACTACTGACTTCCGCTGCTTTTTCAGAAGAAGGCTGCAGTGCTTTTTGAATATTTCCTACTAGCATGATGGCAATTCCGATTCCCAGAAGTAAAAGAATGTAGAGCGATTTTGAAGACTTTTTTCCTGATGACCCTTTGATAAAGCTACCGAATATCTTCGCTAAAAAAGAGCGATCATTATTGGGTTCCTTGCTCATTCTCTTTTTGTTCCCCTCCCGTAACCACGATTTGACTTTTTTGTATGCCCCAATGATTTGCTAAAAACGAAATAATTTGTTTTGTATGCTTAGTCTGCTTTTGATCTGGCTGCGACTTGGAGGTATCGATAGAGACGATTTCCACATTAGCGATTTCCTTTGAATTCGTGCCGGCTTTTAAGTTCACTTGCACAGATTCAATATGCTTGCCAATGGTTTCAATCGTTGGCTCTTCGGTTGTTTGTTTCGGTTGAATTTGAATGTGGTCTATCGCTACACCATACTGCTTCATCAACTCCTCTTTTACCTCTGTCTTCATTTGGACAGCCATTTGTTCTAAAATATATGCACGTTGTGATGCTTGTATTTCTTTTTTCTTAAAATCTACTAAATTTTCTACACTTTTTTGTTCTGTTAAAGAAGACAGCCGCATTGAAGACCACAGTTTGTCCACATCTACGTTTAAAAGTTTGAAAACAGGTGTCACGATGATCAAAATGAGTAAAAGGCCAACGACCATTTTTGTGTATTTTTGAAAATTTGAGTTTGGTAGCAGGAGGTCAATGATGGTCGCAAGCAGGATAAACAAGATAATATTCGTAATCCATTCCGTTAAAGCCGACATAGAGATCCTCCTTTCTTTACCGCACCATCATCGTGATATTACTTGCTGTAATAATGACGGTTAGTGCTAGGAAAAACATAAGAGATACAACGGCTAGAGCAGCGAAAATATAGATGACGCTTTTACTAATAACACTTAAACAAGTAATGACAGGCCCTCCGCCAATGGGCTGGAGAAGTGCGGCGGCTAATTTATAAATAATCGCGATGGATAGCACCTTCATCGCAGGAAACGCGACGATCATAAGTAAAATTCCTACCCCCGCAATGCCAATCGTGTTTTTTAATAGTAGAGAAGCACCTAACACCGTGTCAGTCGCATCCGTGAAGACTCGTCCCACAACCGGAATAAAATTTCCCGTAATAAATTTAGCTGTTCGAATCGTAATCCCATCTGCTACAGCAGAAGTTGTTCCTTGTACGGATATGACACCCAAGAAGACGGTCAAAAAGATTCCGAGTAAGCCGATGCTGATATTGCGAAGGAGCTGTGCAAGCTGTGTCACTTTGTATTGCTCAGATATAATGCTGACAATGCTGAGCAGTGCGGATAAAAAGAGCAGTGGCATGATGATGTATTGAATAAGCAACCCGCTTGTATTCATGAGGAAGATGATGACTGGATGAAAGAAAGCGGCTGAAATAATTCCTCCTGAAGTGGTCATAAGCGCAAGAAGGAGAGGAATGAGCGCTAAAATAAAGTGAATCATCGTATCAATGGCTTCTTTTGTATAAGAAATGGCGATATGAAAGCTGTTCAATGCAATAATGATGAGTACCATGTAAATAAGCGCATACGCGACTTTGCTTACGGCCTTTTGTTCAAAGGCATTTTGCAGGTTTTGGAGAAATACGCTAAAGATGGTGAGCATGATGAGCGTACCGAGCAATTTGCCATTTGCGATTACTTCATGAAAGAAGAACTTTATGAACCCCGTCATCCATTCTTTAAATGAAAACTTCTTCTCCCCTTTTAAAAAATCGACGAGGCTGCCTTTTTGACTTTCAGGAAGGAAGCCTCCGTATTCCGTTAAAATATCATCCCAATATTGTTTAATTTCATTGACCCCTAAGCGATCGAGCTGTGTATTCACGATCTCTTGCTGGGGGTCAGCTGCTTGTACAGGTTCAGCGCTTATAAAAAAGAAAATACACGCCCCTATTACGATACCAAGGAGCCATTTCATAGAGTCACCCCTCATTGTGTTTCACCTTTCTTTAGGACGGGAGCATAGAGATGATCGTTTCAATGATGACGGTTAAAATAGGAATGGCCATGGAAAGAATTAAAATTTTCCCTCCAAGCTCAATTTTAGAAGCAATGGCTCCCTGCCCCGCGTCCTTCGTTACTTGTGCACCAAATTCTGCAATATAGGCGATGCCAATAATTTTTAGGATGGTTTCTACGTAAACCATATTTACATGTGCATTTGCAGACAGCCGTTCAATCATATGAATAATGTCGGAAATTTGATCAACTAAAAATAGAAAAATAACGCAGCCTACAAATACAACAAGTAGAAAAGCAATCGACGATTTATGCTCTTTTAAAATAATGGCCAAAAATGTTGTGACAAGGCCCAGCCCTACGATTTGAATCATATCCACGGTGATTCACCTACTTTAACCTTGAAATAGGAAGACAGCCTTAATTTTTTTAAACAAATCATCCACGATGGACGCCACCATAAATAAAATGTAAATAAAACCGATTAAGGTAACCCAATTTGCATAATCCTTCTTCCCCATTTGCTCGAGGACCGTGACGAGAAACGCCACGACGATTCCCACCCCTGCAATTTGGAAAATTGTATTCATATCTACTCCCATGAACCCTTTCCTCCTGCCCTTTACATGAGTAAAATGATAAGTAATAATCCTGCTAAAAAGCCGATGCTCTTCATCATGCGTTCATAGCGGTTTTGCTGATCAACAGCATCTGCTTCTTCTCGCTCGAGGTGATTGAGCGCGAGTAAAATATGCTTTTGCTGGGAATAACGATCGTGCTGTCCGAGCGTTTCCCCAAACTGCTTCAAAATTTCAATCTCCGGCTTTTTTAATGCCGTTTTCCCCCACGACTCTTCAACACTTGCAAACCAGGCGCTTTTTACACTTACTTCCTCGTCTTCTAGCTTGTCAGCAAACAGGGTGAATAGCATTGAGAGGGGCATTGGAATTTGTGCAGCAATTGTCGCAGAGGCTTCGCCTACAGAACGATGACTGTACATAATTTCAGCTTCTAGGGACCGAAGTGCTGCTTTTAACTGACGGAGCTGACGCGTACGTTCGCTAAGTCGTTTGGCAAATTCAAATCCAACGAGCGTACAAGCAACAAGAACCATTACGGCACCAATGAGCTTCATCGTCTTCCTCCTTCGAGAACCGAAAGTGGAAGAGCCGTAAAATCTTTGTCATATATTCCTTGAATCGTTCCGGCACCGTTTTTAGCCGTAAGAACAAGAAAACGCTCAAACACACCCGCGTTCATAAGCGATGACAGAGAAGGTCGCTTTAACAAATCGTCTAGCTGTGTACCATGAACGGTCATAATAACTTTCACACCCGCATTCATCGCCTCTAATACGGCCTCACAGTCTTCCATACGCCCGACTTCATCTACAACTAACACATCTGGACTCATGGACCGAATCATCATCATCATGCCTTCAGCTTTCGGGCATGCATCAAGTACATCTAAGCGCGATCCAAAGGTGTGTTGCGGAACACCTTTTACACTTCCAGCAATTTCAGAGCGCTCATCTACAATGCCTACCTTCATCGGTTCAATATCAGCCATTCCTGTACTAATAACGCGTGCTAAATCCCGAATCATCGTCGTTTTTCCCGACTGAGGAGGGCCAATGATCGCCGTATGTGCCCATGAGGAGCTTCCTTTAGCGTACAAATGCGGCACTAATCGCTCTGCAATTCCGAGCTTTTCCTTCGCAATTCGAATATTAAATGACGTCACGTCTCGGATGACCTTCACTGCCCCGTTCTCTGTCACTACTTTCCCGGCTAGCCCCACCCGATGTCCACCTTCAATGGTGACGTAGCCTTTCTTTAATTCCTCCTCAATCATATAAATGGAGAAATGACTAAGCTTATTTAAAATAAACCCCGCATCTTCCGTTGTTAGAAAATATGGTTGAAAAATTGGCCTTCCTCTCACAATGAGCTCCAGGGGCCGATCTACCCGTAACCGTATTTCTTCTAAATAAGCCGAGGCAAGATGTGCCTCAATGATCCCTACAACGTGTTTTGGCAGCATTTTAGAGACGGATTCGATCACGTTTTACACATCCCTTTGCTTGTTCATTATTCATTTCAATGTATGCACGCTCGTACACAATATGCCTGACCACGTGCTTTTCTTCTTCATTACTTAAATACACCGACTAAAATCATAATGACGCCTACTGCAATGAGTGCTATTTTTCCAAATGACAGCTGATCTGCGACAGCAACAAGCCCAATCGTGAACGAAGAGACCATGACGAGCGGTCCTACTAAAGCTAGTAAACTATTAATCATGAGCGCCTTTTTCACGTCGTTACTCGTAAAGATTAAAATCGCTGCAACAAACTCAATAAATGAGGATACAAAGCGTAAACAAGCCATAGTTAGTACAGAACTATTCATTCCTGCTAGTAAATGTTTCATTCTTTCCTCCTAAACGATCTTTTAATAGACGACTGGATACTTTGTACAATTTATGCGGAAAGCCCGGTATGTATGATAGAGGATTTTATATAGGGGCATAAAAAAAGAGAAAATAGTAGAGTTGAGAGAAATAAAAAAACAGCCCGATCTAGTGGGACTAGATCGGGCTGTTTGAATTAATTATGCACGAGAAACGTAGCTTGCATCTGTTGTGTTAATGATTAACACATCTCCTTCATTAATGAAGAAAGGAACTTGTACAGATAAACCTGTTTCAAGAATAGCTGGTTTTGTACCGCCTGAAGCTGTATCACCTTTAATTCCTGGTTCAGTTTCTGCTACTTTTAATTCTACTGTGTTCGGAAGCTCAACACCTAGTGTTTCGCCTTGGAACATCATGATGTGAACAGACATGTTCGCAAGTAAGAATTTTAGTTCATACTCAATTTGGTTACCTGGTAATTCAAGTTGTTCATAAGATTCTGTATCCATGAATACGTGTTGATCACCGTTTGCATATAGGTACTGCATTTGACGGTTTTCAATTTGAGCTTTCGCTACTTTTTCACCAGCACGGAACGTTTTTTCTTGAATCGCTCCTGTACGAAGGTTACGAAGCTTTGAGCGAACGAACGCTGCTCCTTTGCCTGGTTTTACATGTTGGAATTCAACTACGCGCCAAATTCCGTTGTCAACTTCAATTGTTAAGCCTGTACGAAAATCGTTTACTGAAATCATGAAGTAAATCCTCCTACACTATTATAAAATAATTAACTCTTTCGACGAATGAGTCAATGATTCATTACCAGTTTGTGTAACGATCGTATCGTCTTCAATACGAACTCCACCAAGTTTCGGAATATAGATTCCTGGCTCTACGGTTACAATCATTCCTGGCTCTAACACATTATCAGATCGGAAAGATAAAGCAGGTCCTTCGTGAACCTCTAAGCCAATGCCATGACCTGTCGAGTGACCGAAGTATTCGCCGTACCCTTTCTCCGCTATGTAATCACGAGTTAAAGCGTCTGCTTGCTTTCCTGTTAAACCAGGCTTAATACCATTCATTCCACGTAACTGCGCTTCTAATACTACATCATAAATCGTACGAAGCTCATCGCTTACTTCTCCTACTGCTACTGTACGAGTCACATCAGACACATAGCCTTGATATAATGCACCGTAGTCCATTGTCACAAACTCACCTTTTTCGATGACCTTTTCAGAGGCAACACCGTGTGGTAGAGCTGAACGATAGCCTGAAGCCACGATTGTATCAAAAGAAGATGATGTAGCGCCTTGTTTACGCATAAAGAATTCAAGCTCATTGCATACTTCTAACTCAGTAACTCCAGGTCGAATCACTGTCAAAATGTGTTCGAATGCCGCATCAGCAATTTTTGCAGCTTCCTTTAATATCTTAATCTCTGCTTCGCTCTTAATCAAGCGTAACTTTTCTACAGCGTTTGAAACCGGTACAAGTTCAGCCTCTACTGCCTTGTCATACGTCTGGAAGCTTGAGTACGTAAGATGATCTTGTTCAAACCCAAGACGCTTAATTCCCATCTTTTTCGCCACTTCTGCTACTTCGTCCGTGATCAGTCCTTTATGCTGAACGATCTCAAATCCGACCGCTTGCTTTGTTGCTTGCTCTACATAGCGAAAATCTGTAATAAACGCTGCTGCATCCTCAGAAATAAGGACAACGCCTGCAGATCCAGTGAAATTTGCTACGTAACGACGGTTGAACTCACTCGTGATAAGCATTCCGTCGACATTAAGATCTTTAAACATTTCGCGAAGCTTCGTTAATTTACTCATTTTCTTTCCCCCTTAAATGTTGAAGCATAGCTAAAAGCCCTAGCTCATAGCCATAAAAGCCCAATCCTACAATTTGTCCAATTGAAACCGGAGCCGTGACCGAATGATGACGGAACTCTTCCCTCGCATGAACGTTTGAAATATGTACTTCAAGAACAGGTGTCGAAATACCTGCTATGGCATCTCGAATCGCATAGCTGTAGTGAGTAAAAGCACCAGGATTGATGATCACACCATCATAGTCGGTATCAGCCGCATGAAGTTGGTCAATAATTGCCCCTTCATGGTTTGACTGGAACGTCTCTAAGTTGATGCCCTCGCGTTCCGCTACAAGCTGCAAGCCACTCTCTAGCGTTGCGAGCGTTTCACCACCGTAAATACCTGGCTCTCTTACCCCTAAACGATTAAGATTCGGGCCATTGATAACGAGTAATCTTTTCACTCTATGACCTCCTCCGCTTCCACCTTTTTTCCGATGAAAAAAGAATGTTCATTACCTAGAACATTCTACCATAGAAATGAACAGAACTCACTCTTCATTGACTGTAGCTTGGTCAGAGTCTTTTAGATTTAAGGCTGATGCTTCAAAGGAAATCGAGTACCCAACGAACACACCGTACAAAATGTAAAAGCAGATGCTCGTAATAATCGTATTTTTATCCAGCTCGCTAACGGTTTTGATATCTGGAAATAGGGGATTTAACACATAAAAGACCAAAACCCATAAAACAAGTCCGAACAGCATGCTAATCCAAACTCTCATATAATTCTTCAGCGTGACCTGATATAAAATGGCGACAACAATGGAAATAATTCCGAGGATAATCATGCTCACAAAGTTTCCCATCGCCTTCTCTTTCCATTCACCAAGTGCCCAAGGCTGTAAAATAACGTTTGGGCTAATTTCTGTAAAATGGAATAGATATGCAATATAATTAAGAAAACTCCAAAACACACCACCGACAAATCCAATGGACACTGTTTTTAGCATATAGGACGTTTCTTTGCTATTTTGACTTTGATGTTCTTGTTCTTCTGTCACTTTTCTTCACCTCTGTTTCTTAGTATGAACCGAAACAAAAATTCTATTTCTATACGTAACCAAAATTGTTCATTTTTTCGTTTATCTATCTGCCCCTTCATTGAATATAATGACTCCATAACACAGCATGTCGCATCTCGTTTTCATATGGAATAGAATTTTATAAGAAACAAAAGGGAATTACTGGTGTATCTTTGGATTTTCTTGGCTAAAATAGAGAATATACATCGACCTAGAGGTTTATTTCAAATTCCTGTAGAATATAAAATACAAATAAGATATTTTACGAAGTTAGGTTGGTGACTTACATGTCAGACGCACAAAAACCCATCTATGGTGGTCAAGCCGTAATGGAGGGAGTCATGTTCGGAGGTAAACGTTCTCTTGTAACCGCGATTCGGCGCAAGGATCAAACGATTGAATACTTTCACTCAAAGCGAAAATCTTCTCCCTTTCTTACAAAGCTCAAAAAAATACCATTTCTAAGAGGAATTGCTGCGATTATTGAGGCAAGTGCAAATGGAACGATGCACTTGAACTTCTCCTCTGAACGATATGATCTTGATCCTTCTGAAGATGCTACATTAGCTGAAAAAAAGGAATCCAGGTTATCGCTTGTTCTAGGTGTGGCAACGCTCGGTGTTCTCTCTTTTCTTTTTGGAAAAGTATTATTTACGTTAATTCCGGTTTTTCTCGCCCAGCTAACAAGACCTATTTTCTCTTCTGATCTTTCGCAGATTTTAATAGAAGGTTTGTTTAAGCTCATTTTACTGCTCGTGTACATTTACGTCATTTCACAAACCCCGCTCATTAAGCGTGTTTTCCAATATCACGGGGCGGAACATAAGGTGATTAATGCGTACGAAAATAAGCTTCCGCTAACGGTCGAAAACGTGCAAAAAAGTTCGCGACTTCATTACCGATGCGGCAGTAGCTTTATTTTATTTACAGTAATCGTTGGGGTATTTGTCTATATGCTCGTCCCGCTTGATCCGTTATGGCTTCGAATTGTGGACCGCTTGCTTTTAATTCCTGTGGTACTCGGCATTGCTTTTGAAGTATTGCAGCTAACGAATAAAGTTCGCGACATTCCGGTTCTTCGTTTCTTAGGATACCCTGGGCTATGGCTTCAATTGTTAACAACAAAAGAACCAAGCGATGATCAAGTAGAAGTGGCCATTGCTTCATTTAATGAATTATTACGTATTGAATCTGAGGACATTCAAACCGAAGATAAAATTGTATAACCCTTCTTTTTACTGTTTGAACATAATGTGGAGGTGACCTTCTTATGAGACGTTCTGCTAAACCTATTGTTTATGTATTAATTACGCTTGGAATTTTCGGTTTGTTGGCCAGTGTGATAACCCATCCTGCTCAATTGATGAGACAGCTTTTATATATGGGGATTTTTGCGGGGATTATTTATGTATTGTACCGCTTTGTTTTCCGGTCGCCTCAGTCAACGACACAGGATCGTCAATATTTACGCGCGGTAAAACAATCGAAGCATCGTTCGAAGACGAAAAGTACGACAAAAGGCAAACCATCAGCGCGTATTCATTCAGTCTCTGGCTCATCAAAAGGGCAAAGTTCAAGCAAAACTTTAAAGAAAAAACGATCCAATACCCACCTTACCGTCATAGAAGGGAAAAAGGGCAAAAAGAAAAACCGTGCCTTTTTCTAATAAAAAAATCATCGCTCCTGTGGGCGATGATTTTTTTGATTAATAGGACCACTGCTGAAGAAAAGCCTCTGCTCTTAGTTTCCCAAGTAAGACAAGCTGCTGCTTTCGCTCTTCAGTCAGCTGAAAATCAATAATTCCTTGTTGATCGACGGGAATAAAAATAATATTTTGAGCATGGCGCTTAGAAATATACCGCGCATCATGTGCATCCTTCATCGTTTCAAAGAGAGCACCAAACAACCCAATTGCATTGTGAATTTCTTTTTTCTCCGGTTCACACTCTTCTGCTGTAATAAGATTAATTCCTAACACTGGGCGTACCTTCGGCTTCCGCTCATCATCAAACAGCCAAATGGGGAAATTACTTAGTACTCCTCCGTCTACGATAAGCGACGTTTGGCTAACGCTTTTTAAGCGAACCGGTTCGAAAAAGTACGGAAGGCTACAGCTCATGCGCACTGCTCTTGAAATAAAAAAAGTAGCAGGATCAATTCCATAAAGAGGCAAATCGTCTGGAAGGACAAGAATGCGCCCATTCGTTAAGTCAGAAGCCACAATACGCAGCGAATGCTCAGGAATATCACCGAATGTGATAATGCCTCTTTGCTTTAATTTATTGTATAACCATCTTTCTAATTTATCTCCTTTATATAGCCCCATCTTCCAATATAACGACAGCCATTTTGTTAAGGAAAAGGGAATGAATCGTGAACGGCGATCTAATAGATTATCAGCATTCAATTCTTCAAGCATGGAGATAAGTTCCCCACTAGAATAACCGGCTACGATGAACGAAGAAAGGATAGCCCCTGCGCTTGTGCCTGCTACCCTTCGAAACACAAATCCCTTTTCTTCTACAGCTTGAAGAGCGCCTATTAAAGCTAATCCTTTAATTCCACCACCTGAAAACACACCGTCAATGTACATAAATGACCTCCAACAATCATTTGTACATCTTTAATCGAAAACATAGGTAAATATGCTTAAAAAAAATCATTTTCTCTCATTACCTACAGTTGTAGGTAGAAGGGAGAAAATGATTTTTTTAGGACGGCTGATCTTCCTCGTTTTTCTTTTGCACGAGTCGAAGCTCTTCTACACGATCTTGACCCTCTTCAAAATATTGAACCAAATCACCGATTCGATCGATGGAATTCCAGCTTAAGTGGTGCTCAATTCCTTCAACGTCTTCGTAAATATTTTCCTCATCAACGCCAATGATACGAAGAAATTGCTCCAATAGCTCATGGCGATACACGAGACGTTTTCCAATCTTTTTCCCTTTGGTTGTCAGCACTAGGCCACGGTATTTTTCATAAACCAAATATTCGTCTTTATCGAGTTTTTGCACCATTTTTGTTACAGAGGAAGGATGCACTGCTAACGCTTCTGCAATGTCCGAAACCCTTGCATATCCCTTATCTTCAATTAACATATAAATTTGCTCAATATAATCTTCCATACTTGGGGTAGGCATGGCTTCTCCTCCAATACTTCTCTTATTATGTATTCGTTCATACCCGGATTGTTTCATTTATAGAATTTCTCATCAGCGAGGATTTTATGGCCTGTGTTTGTTGGATAATTGCTGAGGCTGCTGCTGAAATGTAAAGCGTTACCAATACTTTTCGAATAAGAAAGTCAACGTAAATTTTACTATAAAAGAGTACCATTTACAAGCACAGAGGGTGAGCCAGACAGGTTTGTCCCCTGCTAGCTCACCCTTCCTACTTGTATAATCACTCTATGTTTAGATGTAAATTATAGTCCACATTTTAACTGTGCATTACAGTTTGTACACGTGTTACAGCCACCAATTTCTTCGACTGTTCCTTGACGGCAAACTGGGCATGTATCGCCAACATCAGAGCCGATTTTGCTTTCATCGTATGAAATGCTTAGTGATACGTGCTCTTCTGTTACCACTTCTTGCTCTTGAACGTCTTCTTCAAACGTATTTTCTTCTGCCTTTAGCGTTAGAACCTGTGCATCACGGCTACCATCTACGTATACCGTACCGCCTTTTGCACCGCCTTTGTATAGACGCTCATATACTTTTTTCACTTGCTCAACCGTATAACCACGAGGTGCGTTAACAGTTTTACTGATGGAGCTATCCACCCAGCGCTGAATGATGCATTGTACATCAGCATGTGCTTCTGGAGCTAGTTCCATAGCAGAAATGAACCACTCTGGTAATTGATTTGGATCTGCTTCTGGATGCTGATCTAAATACTCTTGAACGATGTCTGCTTTTACTTCAATGAACTTCCCAAGACGCCCACTACGGAAGTAAGAGAAGGAGAAGTATGGCTCAAGACCTGTTGATACGCCAACCATCGTACCTGTGCTTCCTGTTGGTGCAACCGTTAGAAGGTGAGAGTTACGAATTCCATATGCAGCAATTCCTTCACGAACATCTTCAGGCATTTTCTTTAAGAATCCTGTTTCAGTGAACGCTTGACGAAGACGCGCTGTCTCTTCCTCTGTTTCACCAACTAGGAACGGGAAGCTTCCTTTTTCTTTTGCTAATTCAATTGATGCACGGTAAGCCGTTGTCGCAATTGTTTCGAATACGCGATCGACCATTTCGTTTCCTGCTTCAGAACCGTACTCTGTTTCACAGTAGATCAGAAGATCATGCAGACCCATTACGCCAAGGCCAACGCGACGCTCGCCTAATGCCTGCTTTTTATTTTCTTCTAGGAAGTAAGGTGTTGCGTCAATTACGTTATCCTGCATGCGCACGCCTACTTCTACCGTTTGTTTCAATTTATCGAAATCAACTGTTTTCGTTTCTTTGTTCACCATTTGTGCTAGGTTCACCGCTGCAAGGTTACAAACGGAAAATGGTGCAAGTGGCTGTTCTCCACACGGATTTGTTGCGACTACCTTTTGACCGTATGCTTTCGCATTTGTCATGTCGTTCGCATTGTCGATGAAGAAAATGCCAGGCTCTGCTGAGTACGTTGCACAAACGTTAATTAAGTTCCAAAGCTCTTTTGCTTTGATTGTGCGATACGTACGTACGCGGAAACCAAGTTTTTCCCACTCACGAACATCGCCTACTTCATGCCATTTTTCGTTGTAGGCTTTCATTTCTTCTTCCGTATATGATTCAACATCTGGGAAGCGAAGCTCGTAGTCACCGTCGTTCTCAACAGCTTCCATGAAATCATTTGTTAGACAAACTGAAATGTTGGCACCTGTTAAGAAATCAGGATTATGAACGCTGAACGTGCCGCCAATACGAAGCTTTTCTTCTGCGTCTTTAATAATTTTATCGTTAAATCCACCCATGCCTGGAATTTGCTTGTAGTTCACAATTCCTTGGTACATCGCAATTTCTTGCTCTGTAAGCGGCGTAAACTTCAGCTTATCTTCCGCTGCTTTTTTAATTTGTGGATCGTTCGTGTTTTCAATTAAGAAACGTAAAATACGTGGATTTTGCATTTTTGAAATGATGAATTCCACGATATCCGGATGGAAATCTGCAAGCATGATCATTTGCGCGCCGCGTCTTGATCCACCTTGCTCTACTAAATGTGTAAGCTTCGCAATATCGTCTAACCATGAAACGGAACCAGATGATTTACCATTCACGCCTCTTGCTAGGGCATTACGCGGGCGAAGGGTTGTACCATTTGTTCCAACACCGCCACCGCGGCTCATGATTTCCATTACTTGCTTACGATGCTCTGAGATGCCTTCACGTGAATCTTGTACGAACGGCATTACGTAGCAGTTAAAGTACGTTACGTCTGTTTCTGCACCAGCTCCGTACAGGACGCGCCCTGCTGGAACGAAGTTCAGGTTCACAAGCTCATGATAGAACTTTTGGAACCATTCTTGACGTTTTTCCTCTGTTGTTTCAGAAGAAGCAAGTCCAGTTGCATTACGCTTTGCAATTTGTTCGTAGTAAATTTCAAGGGGCTTTTCAATCACATCTAGTGAACGAACAACTAATCCGCTCTTTGCTTCTGTCGCATCTAGCGCGCCGCGTGATTCTTCCTCTACTAAAATAGTAGCTGTTTTATGCTCCCAATTAATTTCTTTAATATAACCTAATCCTCTTGCTGGGAATTTAGGATCTTCTTTTACCGTTAGGACAACGAAGTCCCCTTCTGAGAGAGTTGTTTTCTCTGTGTCTTTGAATGCATAGCGATCTAGCATTACGAGGCGAGATACCCCTTTATGAGTTAATTTCATATCAGATGTAACGGGGTGTACTTGAGTAAATTTCTCAATATCTTGATTCAACTTTTCAATATTCATTACGGGCTTTTCGTTAATTAAAACTGCCATCTTCACAACTCCCTTGTTTCCTTACTCTATCTAAGTGTCTCAGCCGATTATCTTTCCATAATATAGAAAAATCATTTCGAGCGATAAACTTAAGTTATCATAATTCAAAGACCAATTCAATATATAGTATCTACCAAAATAAAACTAATACCACATGTTGAAAAGTCAAGCTAAAAATTTAAAACTCGAACGAAAAAACTGTTGACTTTTGTATCGTTAATGGGGGAACGTACATTCACCTTTTTGTGAAATAATTTCGTTTTTTCGAAACTATTTCGCATTTTGGTGAAGCAGAAAAAGATTTGCTTACACGTTCTATACCCGTTCTCAAAAAGATATCGCCCATTGCCATTAGCTCGATGTGCTCGAACGATATAAGGCATTGGGCGATATCATTATCTACTTATCGTGTACAAGTAAACAATTTTAGCGTCGGAAATTCCATTCATCGGACGCATATTTGCTTTTTGCAATTTCTTGAACGTATGCTTCTTCTTCTTCAGTAAGCGTATAAGGCTCTAAATTGATGTCTAATCCCTTCATAAACCCTTTGTAGAACGCTTCTTTCGCTTCGTCAATTCCAATTGAACGGTTCGCGATATCATTCATCGCTACCGCCTTTTTACGAAACGCACGCTGCATACGCTCCTTCACACGGTCATTTGGGTACTTAAAGACGCTGAATAGCTTATCTTCGTCTAGATCTAGTAGGATGGAACCGTGCTGCAGGATCACACCTTTTTGACGCGTCTGAGCGCTTCCTGCTACCTTTCTCCCCTCTACTACTAGCTCGTACCAAGACGGCGCATCAAAACAGACAGAGGAACGAGGATTTTTCAGGCTATTTCGTTCTTCTTCTGTACGAGGAACCGCAAAATATGCCTCGAGTCCTAGTGAACGGAATCCTTCTAAAATTCCTTCTGAAATAACGCGGTACGCTTCTGTAACGGTTTTAGGCATATTTGGATGCTCTTCCGTTACGATTACGCTATATGTAAGCTCATGCTCATGCAATACGCCTCTTCCGCCGGTCGGGCGTCGCACAAAACCTAATCCTAATTCTTTTACTTTTTCTAAATCAATTTCTTTTTCAGCTTTTTGGAAATAGCCAATTGATAAAGTAGCCGGGTCCCATCCGTAAAAACGAATCGTTGGAGGAATTTCTCCTTTACTATGCCACTCTAACAACGCCTCATCTAATGCCATATTGTAATAGGGTGAACAATTACCTGAATCTATGAATCGCCATGTTTCTTTCATTTACCTCAACCTCAACTTTGTCGTAGAAATAAAATGACACTTTTTATAGTCTATCAAAAGTTTGAAAGGAGTAAAAGAAATACGTTATATTTCCAACCGCTTGTGTGAACATTTAACGATTTACCCCCGGAAAAGAAAGCTTTTTCACAAAGTCATCACAGTTTGTTTCACATAACTTGCATATTCTCTTTACTTCTAAAAACATTCACTTATATAATAGGAATATGGATTTAGTCGAAGAAGGGAACGATTTGCATGTGGTATACAATATTAATCATCTTAGCTGCTTTCATCGTATACTCTGTCATTATGTTTGTTTATCAGCGTAAGATTATGAAAACATTGACAGAAGAAGAATTTCGCAATGGGTATCGTAAAGCACAACTAATCGATATTCGTGAGCCGAACGAATTTGAAGGCGGCCACATTTTAGGAGCTCGAAACATTCCAATTTCACAGTTCCGTATGCGTACGAAAGAACTACGCAAAGACCAGCCAATTTATTTATATTGCCAAAACGGTGTACGTGTAGGCCGTGCGGCACAAATGCTTCGTCGTCAAGGCTATCGTGATATTTATCAGCTAAAAGGCGGCTTCAAGCAATGGACTGGAAAAATCAAATCAAAAAAATAAACGGTTCGTTTTATTCATAAAAAATCCCGCTCTCCTAAGGTGAGCGGGATTTTTTGATTACTGTTCTTTTTGGTAACGCAACACTGGCTTTCTTGCTGCAAGCGTTTCGTCTAAGCGTTTCACAACTGTCGTATGAGGCGCTTCCTGAACGATTTCTGGATTTTCCTCTGCTTCTTTCGCAATTTGAATCATTACGTCAATAAATGCATCGAGCGTTTCTTTTGACTCGGTTTCAGTCGGCTCAATCATCATGCTCTCCTCTACGATCAGTGGGAAGTAGATCGTTGGCGGATGATAACCAAAGTCTAAAAGACGCTTCGCAATATCAAGCGTACGAACGCCGAGTTTCTTTTGACGTTTTCCAGATAGGACGAACTCGTGTTTACAATGACGATCAAACGGCAGGTCATAGTGCTCAGCGAGACGACGCATCATATAGTTTGCATTAAGTACGGCGTTTTCCGTTACTGCTTTTAAACCATCTGGGCCCATTGAGCGAATGTACGTATAAGCACGAACGTTAATGCCGAAGTTTCCGTAGAATGGCTTCACGCGGCCGATAGCCTGTGGTCGATCATATTCCAAATGGTAACGATCCTCTACCTTCACTAGTACCGGCTTCGGTAGGAACGGAATAAGATCCGCTTTTACCCCTACAGGACCTGAACCTGGACCACCACCACCGTGAGGACCCGTGAACGTTTTATGAAGATTTAAATGCACAACGTCAAATCCCATATCTCCTGGGCGTGCTTTACTGAGTACAGCGTTTAAATTCGCACCGTCATAGTAAAGCTTTCCCCCAGCTCCGTGAACGATCTCAGCCATTTCTAAAATATTTTCTTCAAATAAACCAAGCGTATTTGGATTTGTGAGCATAAGGGCAGCCGTGTCTTCTCCGACAACGCGACGTAGATCGTCTAAATCAACTAACCCCTGATCATTTGACTTTACCGTCACCGTTTCAAGTCCTGCAACCGTTGCGGATGCTGGATTTGTTCCGTGAGCAGAGTCAGGCACGATTACTTTTGTACGGTGATGATCACCGTTTGTTTCATGGAACGCACGAATGAGCATAAGTCCTGTCCATTCCCCGTGAGCCCCGGCTGCTGGTTGAAGCGTCACTTCATCCATGCCCGTAATTTCTTTTAAATGCTCTTGAAGATCGTACATTAATCCTAGCGCACCTTGTACCGTGTTTTCTTCTTGAAGCGGGTGAATATGAGCGAACCCAGCCATACGCGCTGCCTGTTCGTTCACTTTCGGATTGTATTTCATCGTACAAGAACCTAGTGGGTAAAAACCAGAGTCAACCCCATGATTACGTTTAGAGAGGGCTGTGTAATGACGCATAATATCAAGCTCAGATACTTCTGGAAGCTCAGCTTCTTCTGTTCGAATGTATTCGGAAGGAATCACTTCTGCAACGTTGACTTCCGGCACGTCCAATTCAGGAAGTGAATAACCAATACGACCTTCTTTGCTCAGTTCAAAAATAAGCGGTTGATGTTCATTAAGCATGGATATCCCCCAATTCCTTCACAAGATTATCGATTTCTTCTTTTGTACGAAGCTCGGTTACAGCAATCAGCATATGATGAGCAAGCTCTTCGTAATCACGTCCAAGATCGTATCCGCCAATCATTCCTTTTGCAAGCAATTCCGCGTTTACTTTTGAAACCGGTGCTCCAACGTTTACGACAAACTCGTTAAAGAACGCGCCGTTGAACACAACGTCCATTCCCGCCTCTTTAAACGCACTCGCCGCGTAATGTGCTTTTGAGATATTCTGAAGAGCAATCTCTTTTGCACCTTGTTTCCCAAGAGCCGTCATCGCAACAGAAGCAGCGAGGGCATTTAGCGCTTGGTTTGAACAAATATTAGACGTCGCCTTATCACGACGAATGTGCTGCTCGCGTGCTTGAAGCGTGAGCACAAATCCACGTTTTCCGTCTTCATCAACTGTTTGACCAACAAGACGACCTGGAATTTTACGCATTAATTTTGTTGTAGTCGCAAAATATCCACAGTGAGGGCCACCAAACTGTGTTGGAATACCAAATGGCTGTGCATCTCCAATGACGATATCCGCTCCGAATTTCCCAGGAGGTATTAACGCTCCTAATGCAAGTGGATTGGAGGAAACAACGAACATTCCTTTTTCACTGTGCGCAATTTGTTCAATTTCTTTCAGCGGTTCAATTTGACCGAAGAAATTTGGGTATTGAACGATGACACACGCAACGTCTGCATTCATCTCATTTTGAAGCGCCTCAACATCTGTTACGCCATCTTTTAATGGAATCTCCGTTACGTCAAGATATTGCCCTTTTGCATATGTTTGCAATACGGCACGAGATTCTGGGTGAACAGCTGCCGATACAAGAATACGTTTTTTTCTCGTTTGACCTGCACTTAGCATTGCTGCTTCAGCTAAAGCTGTTCCGCCGTCATACATGGAAGAGTTCGCAACATCCATTCCCGTTAATTCGCAGATCATCGTCTGGAATTCGAAAATAGCCTGTAGCTCCCCCTGTGAGATTTCTGGCTGGTAAGGCGTATAAGCCGTATAAAATTCAGATCGTGAAATAACATGGTCAACAATCGTCGGTGCATAGTGATCGTATACACCTGCTCCTAAAAAGGATGCATATTCCTTTAAATTTGCATTTTGTGCCGCAAGGCGAGTAAGCTCTTTTAACAACTGAGGCTCTGATGCTGCCTTTTTGATGTTATATAATCCTTTGAAACGAACGCTTTCTGGAATATCTGCAAACAGTTCATCAACTGATTGCACACCTACTGCTTCTAACATTTGACGCTGATCTTCTTCTGTCATGGGCAAATAACGATGTACCATAGTTCCTGCTCCTCTCCCACATTCCTACATTATTTTGAACGTTTATAAAAAGGCGTTGCGACTACTTTCGCTTTTACACGCTTATTGCGAATTTCCACTTCTACTTCTTGATCAAGCTCACTATATGAAACATCTACTAACGCAAGGCCAATGTTACGCTTTGTCAGCGGAGACTGCGTGCCTGTTGTCACTTCTCCAATGCGCTCATCCCCAACAAATACATCATAGCCATGGCGAGGAATACCGCGATCGATCATTTCAATTCCCACTAATTTTCGGGAAAGTCCTTCTTCTTTTTGGCGCTTGAGCGTTTCTTGACCAATAAAGAAGTCTTTATTAACCTTCACCGCAAAGCCAATTCCTGCTTCAATTGGTGTAATATCCTTTGATAGCTCTTGGCCATATAGAGGAAGAATGGCTTCAAATCGAAGCGTATCACGGGCACCAAGTCCACACGGAACGGCACCATCTTCTTTTCCTGCTTCTAAAATCGCATTCCAAAGTGCCGGAGCATCATCAGAAGGGCAATAAATTTCAAAGCCGTCCTCACCTGTGTAACCTGTACGAGACACAAGAGAAGGTACGCCGTTGATGCTTACATTCTCTTTAAAGGCGAAGAAGCCAATAGACGCTAAGTCTTCATCTGTTAACTTTTGAAGCACCTTTTCAGCTAATGGACCTTGCAGGGCAAGCTGAGCAATTTCATTGGACTGATTATGTAGCGTCACATCACCTTCAACATGAGATTGTAACCAATCGTAATCTTTCTCAATGTTTGCGGCATTTACGACTAGTAGATACACATTATCCGATTTTTTGTAGATCAAAAGATCGTCTACTGTTCCACCATCTTCATAACACATTGCTGTGTACTGTGCTTTCCCATCCTTTAGCTTTGACACATCATTAGTCATGACGCGCTGTAAAAAAGCAAGGCTGTCTGCACCTGTTACTTCAATTTCTCCCATATGAGATACGTCGAATAATCCTGCTTTCGTACGAACAGCCTCGTGCTCTTCTTTAATAGAAGAAAACTGCACAGGAAGCGCCCATCCACCAAAATCAATCGTTTTAGCTCCATACTCTTTATAGGTTAAAAACAAAGGCGTTTGTTTTAGCTCAGCCATTTTGATTCCCCCTCAACCACGTTTTTGTCAAAAAATAAGCATATAAAAAGACAGAGAACTCCTTATAAAAAAAGAAGTCTCTGTCCGGTTACCTGAAAGTTTCCCGTTGCATTTGATCATCGGTTTCCTCGTGGGTGGTTCGTATGGAACGCTCTCCAGAGTTGCGTCCAACAAGAGTCTTTTTGCCTGAGAGATTCACTTCTTCAGTTGCTCCTTCGGCGCCATTTGCATGGTCTCTCCCCTTGTTATCATTCGCTTCTATAAAATTAGATAAGATTGGCTATACTATACTGAATGAAGATTACAAAAAAGTAAATATAGTAGCAATCCATTTTCTTTTTAAAATTTTCTAACACATTTTTATCCTACAGGAATTTTCACACTACTTCAATAAAAATTTGCGAAAGGAGTCGACAAAGAATGAACGTTGAAATTCAGTTTGATGAACAATGGGAAAAAGAGTTTATGCAGCGTCTACAAAATGATGGTCCATGGTCACATCAGCATCTTTATAAACTTGCCTATAATACTGAAAAGCAGCTCGCGATTCCTGATTTTCTAGGCTTGCAATGTCCAAAATTTTTGCCTGACTTAATTCCGCTTCCTCATCAGTTAGAGGTCGCAAAGCAGGTTATTGAAAACATGAATGGAAAGGCTATTTTAGCGGATGAGGTAGGTCTTGGAAAAACGATTGAAGCCGGCCTCATTTTAAAAGAATATATGATTCGTGGACTCGTAAAAAAGGTGCTCATTTTAGTTCCCGCATCCCTCGTTTCACAGTGGACGATGGAACTCAATCAAAAATTTTATATTCCGGCGGTTGCACAGAGAAAGTCTTATGCGTGGGATCAGTGTGATGTAATCGTGTCGTCGATTGATACCGCGAAGCGTCCACCACACCGTGACCTCGTGCTTAATCAAGATTATGATTTAGTCATTATTGATGAAGCTCATAAACTGAAAAATAACAAAACGAAAAACTACGAATTTGTGCAGAGCTTAAAGAAAAAGTTTTGTCTTCTTTTAACCGCGACGCCTATTCAAAATCGCGTGGAGGAAATTTTCAACCTTGTGTCGCTCTTGAAGCCTGGTCATCTCGGAAACCAAACCTATTTCGACGAGCTTTTCTCAGCGAAAAAGCGCGATGTCCAAAATGATCATCATCTTCGTGAGCTCATTAGCAAAGTTATGATTCGAAACCGCCGCGGCGATACGGGAATCGAATGGACGAAGCGTATTGTAGAAACCGTTCCAATTGAGTTCTCTCCTGAAGAACGTGAGCTATACGATGAAATTATGACCTTTAAGAATGCAGGGGTTAACAAGAGCGCGTTCTCCATTTTAACCCTGCAGCGTGAAGCGTGTAGCAGTCGAGAAGCCGTCTACATTACGATTAAAAACATGCTAAAAAAACAAGAAGATCCGAGCTCACTAGAAGTTCTCACAGAGCCGATTATGGATAAAATTCATAATATCCCAGCAAACTCTAAGGCTGAAAAAGTGCTTGAGCTTATTAAAAACATTGATGATAAAGTGATTATCTTCACAGAATACCGCGCTACACAGCTCTATTTACAATGGTTTTTAAAGCAGCATGGCATTAGCTCTGTTCCATTTCGGGGTGGCTTCAAACGCGGGAAAAAGGATTGGATGAAGCAGCTGTTTCAAACGCATGCACAAGTACTAATCGCCACAGAAGCGGGCGGTGAAGGAATTAACCTTCAGTTCTGTCACCATATTATTAACTATGACCTTCCATGGAATCCGATGCGCCTTGAACAACGAATTGGACGTATCCATCGCCTTGGTCAGCAGGAAGACGTTCGGATTTATAATTTCGCCGTATCGAACACGGTTGAAGAGCATATTTTAAAGCTTTTATACGAAAAAATTCACTTATTCGAGCGCGTCATCGGTGATTTAGATGAAATTTTGACGAGAATGGAAATTACGAATATTGAAGAGCATATTCAAGACATTTTGCTTCATTCTAAAACAGACGGTGAAATTCGCATTAAGATGAATAACCTTACGTCTGTCATGGAATACGTACAGGAAGAAATAACGGAAGGCGAGGATCAGCATGCAGCAAACTGACATTCATCAATTCCTAAAGCAGTACTTCACTGCAAATGATTGTGAAATCTCAGAAAACCACCCTGGCTATTTTACCGTGCAATTAAACGTGGATATGGATAAAGAGCTGATGAACAGACCGTTCTATTGGCACTACTTAGAGGCAACGGGCGGTGAGCCAAACCCAATGTCCATTACCTTTATTACTGATCCAAACGTTGATCCGTCAGAGGTAAAAGGAGAACGAATTCACTTCGGCTCCCCTCGCCTGCATCAAATTTTTGAATCCACAAAGAAATTTGGTCGTTTTATTCGTCTGTACGAGCAAGTTCACGTACAGCACAATACAGCGCTACACCCGTGGCTCGCGCTAAACGTTCGTATCTCCTATCAGTGTGACCGAAAACGAGACGAACTGTTATCACTCGGTCTTCACCTCATTAGCGGAAAAATCGTGGAAGGCTTTCACGAAAAAGCGGAGCAAATGACGCTGTCACCAGGCATTTCAGATTATTGCTTTACGCTCTCACCGCTCATTAAGCCACAAAGCGGTCTGTTCCGATTAAAGCAATTTGTTCAGCACCAAATTGAGCAACAAGACCATATGTGGGCAGCAGAGGCACGAGAGCGCTGGAACAGTGACCTTGCACTCTTAGACCATTTTTACGAAGAATTAGACGAAAAACCAGAGAGCTATCTCACAGAAAAAACCGCGCTTCAAGAGCAGTACGAACCGAATATTCATGTTGGGGTTGTCAACGGCGGGTTATTTTATCTATCGGAAAATACGATGCAGCAACTCTAATCATACAAAGGATGAGACATCATGAGAAAAACGATTTTGATGGTGATTTGTTTATGCACGCTAATCGTTCCCATCAGCAGCACAACCTTTTTACACACGGCACAGGCTGCTCCGCAGGCGAAACCTACTCCTTCCTATGCAAAATGGAGTCGTATCGCCATTAAAGAAACGAAAAAACGCTATCCGATGGGACAAGTAACGGACTTTCTTTATCTTGGAAAAGCAAAAGAAAATGGCGATAAAGTGGAACGCTTCAAGTTAATCGTCCGTGACCGAGGAAAAGAACTAGGCGTTCTTGTCTACGTACACGTCGATCCAAAAACAGATACACTAAAAAACATTGCCTTTATGGAAACGAGACCGTAACGACAAAAGGACTGCCCAAAGCGGACAGTCCTTTTCTTCATATTCCATAGTGGTACAAATAGCCGGTTCCTGCTTCTAACTGAACAAGTATCGCTAGCATCTTCGTCAACTGATCGATTAACGCCGCTTTTTCTACCTTTATTTTTTCATAGTAGCCCGTATTGTCATGTTCATCTTCTACATAATTCCCCGTCAGCTTAAATTCGCTCGGTGCATGGGTAAAGAGCTCACGCCACGCGCTAAAAATACGGTGAAGTAGCTTAGCTTCACTTCGATGAAAAAGCGTAATGCCGCAATAATTAATTCCGTATTGCTGCGGGCCTTCTTCTCTTTTCATAGGATTCTCAGCCCGAACCCAATTTAGCGAATCCATTATATAGAGGATGATGTCATCATGAATCGTTACACGATCAATGATCGCTTCTTCTGGCATTTGAAAAACCGTTGCTCGTAAATCAACGAGCTCCTTTACAAGATAAAAGTTATGAACTAGTGCCAAATACTTCTTTCCTTTCTATCTGTTCTCTGCTGAATTATACCCGAAGATCATGGATAAATATAGAAGAAATCAGCAAAACAAAAACCGCCTGACAAGCTATGTTGTCAGACGGTTCACATCAACCACCAATATAAGACATTTCAATTTTAGAACGCTCAGACACCTTATCCGGATTACGTTCTTCTGAATAACGATCATCTCGTTTGTTCCATAGCATACCCAAATGCTCAGAAAGCTCTTCGTCTGTGTGACCATCTCTCAGCAATGAACGGACGTCATGCCCTTTTGTCGCAAACAGACACGTATAAAGCTGACCGTCTGCTGAAATACGTGCGCGCGAGCAGTCACTACAAAATGCATCTGAAATCGAGCTAATAAACCCAATCTCTGCTGAACCATCCTCATACACGTAGCGCTTCGCCACCTCACCTACATAATGTGGATCAACGGCTTTAACGGGCATTTCAGCACCAATCATCTCAAGCATCTCCTGCTTAGTGAGAACATCCTTCATGCTCCAGCCGTTTGTCGCACCCACATCCATAAACTCAATGAAGCGCAGCGTAATGCCCTTTTCTTTGAAAAAACGAGCCATCGGCAGTACTTGGTGATCATTGACACCTTTTTGAACGACCATGTTCATTTTAATTTGTAGGCCGGCTTTCTCAGCAGCTTCAATCCCTTTTAAAACGGGATGAATGCCGACGCCGCGGCCGTTCATTTTTTTAAACATCTCTTCGTCAATCGCATCAAGGCTAATGTTCACACGACTAAGTCCCGCTTCTTTTAGCTTCTCCGCATACTTTGGCAAAAAGATGCCGTTGGTCGTAAGCGCAATATCTTCAATGCCGTCCACTTTCGTTAAACGACGTATTAATTCATCTAGTTGTTTACGTAAAAGCGGTTCCCCGCCTGTTAATCGAATTTTTCGCACGCCCATGTCCGCAAACAATGTAGCGACACGAACAATTTCATCAAATGTTAGTAACTGTTCTCCTTTTAAAAAGGCGTAATCTTTCCCAAAGATCTCTGCCGGCATGCAATATGAACAGCGAAAATTACACTGATCAATAACCGAAATACGCAAATCATGGAGACTACGATTATAAGCATCACGTACTATATCTTGCTCTTTCATAACGAAAGTAGTCACTCCTAAAGTTAAAAGTATATTTAACTCTAGCACATTCGACCTGTAATGTATAGAGATTGAGCCTACTTCCGATGTTTCCCAAGCCATAAGGAAAAGTAGCTTGGAAGCACGCCAAACCAACGATTTGCAAGTGGGTCTTGCATCTGCTGCTGCGCTTCTTTTTTCTCGATCCGCTTTTGGACACGCTCTTCCTTCGGCTGATCCATATAGCGAACCAATTGCTGCGTTACGAATTTTACATAGTCATTTGTTGATGACATCTTCATCACCTCAGGCTTAGTATGCCCAAGGGGAAAATTAGTTAATCAGCCCAAGCACCTCTGTACAAATGTCTTCTACCGTACGACCCGTCGTATCGACCGTAAAATCCGCCTGATCGTAAAACGGTCTGCGCTTTTCTAAAAGCGACTGAAGTCCGTCTAACGAATGCTCCTGTACAAGCGGTCGGCCCGTATCTCCTTGAATTCTGCTTCGAATCTCATTCCAATCCGCATGCAAATAAATGCTGATTCCGTTCTCTTTAATAAACGTACGATTTCGCTCCTCAGCGAACATCCCGCCACCAGTGGAGACGATCACATCTTCCGTTGGAATTTCTTTCAAATAACGATGCTCAAGATTACGGAAAAACGCTTCTCCGTCACGCTCAAAAATCTCCGCAATCGTTCTTCCCTCTTTTTCCACGATATATTGATCCACGTCCACTACCTGACACTGTAGCTTTGCTTTTAGCGCATCGCTAATGGTCGTCTTTCCTGCTCCCATAAATCCTACGATGTATACCGACTTCATCCTACTCACTCCTATGCTTTTCTTTCCATTCCATGACGACTCCGTCTATCTTACGAAGCTTCGCCCATGCACGATATTGTTTATTATGAGCCGATTTTACGGTAATTTCAATGGAATATGAGAATTCGTCTGCGGTAGCAGTGTAAGAAACAGTGCCGTTTTGGAAACGGTAGGTATGCTGTGGTGAGAATGATTGAGAGGTGATATCTCGTTTTAATGAGGTCAGGCCGTTTTCTAGGAGATGGTTGAGCTTGTACTGTTCCTCTGCTTCTTTGTAGAAGAGTTTTTCACTAATGTACGGCTGGAGCTGCTGAGTAACGAGGAAGATGGTGAGAAATGCGAGGATCATTGTAGTGGGAAGAATAAAAAAAGCTTTCATATTACTATCCTCCAACAAAAGAGCTAATACGCTGTTTAAAATGACGATCATCTAGCGCGATGGTCGCTACCGTGATTCCTGCGGTAGACCGTGAAAAGACGATGGTTTTTATTCCTTGAAGAACAATTTCATGTCCTCTTCCATCTACCTGTCTTCGTGCTTTATTTCCATAACGCTCATACGTAACGGCTAGGTTGTCTTTTGTGATTAAAAGAAGCTTCTGCTCCTGTATGCGAAACTCAGTAGCTTCCCTTAGATCAAAGGTAAGTTGCTGGATAAATATCTCCCACTCCTGTAGCTCAATCGTCTCGTCAGCTTGATGGAACTGTTTTATTAAATTCATGAGTAACGGCTGAAAGGCAATAAGAAACGAGAATAGTGACAAGCTAATTAACATCTCTAGCAAGGTGAACCCTTTTTGATTTTTCATTTAAGAATATAATCACACCTTTCCATTGCACGATTTAATTTATCCTCCCATTTAATGCATCCTTTTAGCTCCCGTCCGCTCGACTCCCATGACAGGTTGTATGTGCGCTGATTATGGATAACTGTAGAAGGGCTTCCCTCATTTCCATCATATTTGTAATTCAATATTTCTTCATGAAGCAGCCGGTCAGCTGTATTGATTGCTACTTGGTTGTCTCGTTCTATTCGAATGTGTGTATAGAGAGGGAATAGATGAAGGGTTAAAAGAAGTAGAACGGAGAATGCTACCATTGTTTCCAAAAGCATATATCCATTAGAGTTTTTGCACATAAAATCTTCCACGTCCTATTAACACGACTACTCTGTATTTTTTCTCATGATTCTTTACAATGATCGTGCCGCTCTTATCGACGTTGCCATCTTGTAGAAACGATACCCTTCCTTGTATAACTTCTGTTTGAAGAGTCACATCTTTCTCGTAGTTTCGTGTCATAATCAGATTGCCTCCTGATAACATCAAGTATTTTGACTCGGCATTCAGAAATACGAGTACTACACTTTTCTCACTATTAATAGCTACCTGCTGGGCATACCACATATCAGTTTGTAATTGCTTGAAAAAATAGTGCAATCGATATGCTTGCATGACAGGCTTTACAGAAAGAAGCAATACTCCCGCCATGACTTGCAAAATCATTAAAACAAGCAGCATTTCCAGAAGAGTAAACCCTTTTTGGTTACTTGCTGCCACTTTGCTGAACCACTCCGTCCACGATCGCAATCTCCTGCCCACCAGGACATTTAACATCCCCTTTAAGGTAACCCTCTGTTTTTAATTCTTCTAGGGTTGGTATTTTGCGATTATCAATCTCATACGCTTCTACTTGTGATTGAACGGTTTTAATTAATGCTGAACATCCTTTCGTATTAATGACCTCCTTATTTTTAACCACATTAGGAATAATCACGAGCAGCAAAACTGTAACTACTAGCATAACAACGAGCATCTCGATTAAAGTAAATCCTTTTTCTTTCATAATTACCTCCTATAATGACGACATCGTATTAAAAATTGGCAACATGATGGAAAGATACATGAGTAGCACAAGAATCCCAATGGCTGAAAACATAAAAGGCTGAATGTATCCCAAAACTTTCATAATTCTGGCGTGCAGTGTTTGTAACAATAGTTCACTATAATCGGAAAGTTCCTGACCTAAATTTCCATTTTTTTGCCCGTGTGAAATAATATAGGTAAGTTCTTTTTGATAATATCTTCTTTCCTGAAAGATTTCTTCTAGAGAGTACCCCTCAGAAAGTTTCTGCATTAAATCATGCGCTTCTAATTGAAAAAAAGGAAAGTGACTTTGTTTCTCAAATAGAGAAAGAGATTCATAAACCGATAATCCTCCTCTAAGTAAATTGCTCATATGAAAGGAAAAGAAATAAGCGTTGAACGTTCGAAGGTAGGAACGGAGGAAGGGAAGGTAGAAAAGAAATCTCATTTTAAACAAGGGAGATCTTTTGCGAAACCACAGAGCGTAAAAGAGGCAAAGTATTACTAAAAAAACGAGTGCTAAAATCATTATTATGGGCAAGTAAGCTAAAACACTTAAAAAAATGGAAGAAAAGGAGTTTTCGTTATCTTCAATTGATCCTTGTAAAGAAGTAAATTGAGGAAGAAGAATTTGACTCATAATGATCATCACAATGCCTAAAAACACCAAAAGAAACAATGGGTATTGAATAACCTTTTTTAATTTCTGTTTTTGTTTTGTTTTTTCCGTCATCATTCGGCCTGCTTCTTTCAGAGAAAATGATAGCTCCCCTCTATATTCAGCAAAAAACAAATACCCTAACACATGATTATGGAAGTGAAGATCACGGAGGACTTCATGCAGTGAGTGACCACTTTTGAGCTTAATTAAACACTGCTGTAAATCTCGCTTTAATGGTGGTCGAAAATGGAATTGTAAAAACTCTAACGCGGTTGATAACGTATAACCTTTTCCTAACAAATCAGATAATCGTAGCAGAAAAATCGACTGCTCACTCAATTTCCATTTCTGGTTTCTATTAATCATTACGCACCCATCTACTCAAATTTGAATCATGTACATATCCTAGAGCAATACCTTTTACTATCGCATCCTTCAATGTTTTATAGTTATACGAGGACTCTTTTCCATTTACTTCATGAAGAACCGACATTAAATTTTTCCCTGTTAAGATTTCATAAATGCTTGCCTGTCTATTTTTTCGGCTACGCTTGCACACAGGATGACAAGGCTCCCCACAAAGTGGACAATAGATTTCTAACAGACGTTGAGCGACCACTCCCACTAACGTTTGTTCAATTTCTTGATAGGAAACACCAAACTCAAGCAATCTATAGATAGCACCTTTCGAATCTCTTGTATGCATAGTAGTCAAAACCAAGTGACCAGTTAACGCAGCGCGTACAGCAATTTGTGCTGTTTCAGCATCACGTATTTCACCTACCATTATAATGTCTGGATCATGGCGCAATATTGCCTTTAAACCTGTCGTATAGGTGATACCTGCTTTTTCATTAACCTGAACCTGCATAACTCCTTCACTTCTACGTTCAATAGGGTCTTCAAGTGTAATAATATTTCGGTTAAACATATTTTTGGATTCTTCAAGTAACGTGTAAAGAGTGGTTGTTTTTCCGGAGCCGGTTGGCCCTGTGAAGATTAATAAACCGTGTGAATATTTGAGGAGTGCGATGAGTTTTGTAACTGTGTTTGGAAATAAAGAAAGCTTTTGAAGTGGTGTGAGATGGTTAGAAGGAAGTACTCGAATAACAAGACTTTCCTCATAAGCTGTTGGAAGCGTGGACAAACGAAGGTTAATATGGTCCTCTTGAATTGAAATTTTTAAAGCGCCATTTTGCGGTCTTCTTTTTTCTCCTATGTCCATCCCCCCTAAAAATTTAAAATGAGTAATGAGACGTTCACATATTCGCTTGCTCATAGACTCCTTAAATACTAAATCATATCCCACCCTAAATTGTACAATAGCGTCTTGTTCTCTGGGTAAAATATGAATGTCTGACACTCTGTGTCGATAAGCGTCTGTAATCAAATATTCAGCTAGCTGTTCAATTTCTTGCAAATATTACCCCTCCCTTGCATTTTAGATGTAAAGAAGCATGCAGTTGTTCGCTTCTAAAACATACATTTCTACATTTATTGACAAATTCCTTCCATATTTTTATAAAACACTAAAAAAAACGACCCCTATGGTCGCTTTTTAAACTACACGCATTTCTTTTTCACGCATTTTACGCTTCACTAAATTTTTAAGCGCTGACTCATTGTAACCCACAACAAGTTTTTTCCCATCTGTTAAAATAGGTCTTCTAAGTAAGCGTGGCTGTTCAATCATTAGTTGTACAACTTCTGATAAACTCATTGCTTCTACATCCACATCTAAGCTCTTATACTCTTGGCTTCTTTTTGCTAGTAGTTCATCAATGCCTTCAGTCGTTAATGATAAGAGGTGCATCATTTCCTCGTACGTTGGCGTTTCACGAAACAAATGTCTTTCCTCTACCTTCGCTTTCTCCTCTGACAGCCATTTTTTTGTTTTCCGACATGATGTACAACTTGGATACGTATAAAAAGTTATGTTCTCCATTTTCTCGCCTCCATTAGTTTGTATAATCTTTGTTAAATGTATTGTACACCTTTTGTATAAGTTTTGTATACTATTTTAGATCCTATTTGTGAATTTTTTTTAACATTCCTTTTAAATCGCTCATGTAGTATTTAATATTCATGACATTTGAACTATAATGGGAAAAATTGACACTATAGGAGATGATCACGTATGAAAGCTACTTTAAAAATCACAAAGGCCCTTGCAGATCCTACGCGTTTTCACATTTATGAGTATGTATCACAAGTTCCAAATGGCTCGCTTGTACAAGAAATTTCACAAAAATTCAAAATACACCCAAACGTTGCACGTTTACATTTAACAAAACTTGAACAAGCAAAGCTACTTACCTCACTAAAGTATCAATCTCCGAACGGAGGTCGTCCTAGTCGCTTGTATAAGCTAGCTGAAAAGCCCATCCACCTATCCTTCCCAACCCGCAACTACGAACTCCTCGCCTCTATCGCCGTTGAAGCGCTCGATTCACTAGGTGAAGTTGGGCATGAAGCCTTATTTGCGTATGCGTATGATTTTGGAATTAACTACGTAACACTCTATTACCCTCAAAGTATTGAATCTAGCCGTCCTTTATCAATTGATAAGAAAAAAATTTTATTTGTGGAAGCCGCAGGAAGTCTTGGGTTTACGGCTGCTTTCGATGAACAACATGAACAGCTTGTTTTTTCTGTTCAAAATTCGTTGTTTAAGGAGATTTCCTTTTCAAATGACGATCTTCCAAAGGAATTTCACGTGTCTCTTTTGCAGGGAATTGTGGACGCTATCTTTTTTGATCGCTCTCTTACAGCAGTTGAACCCGTACCAGAATGCACTCACACATATGCCTATACACTTTCTTCGATTAATTAAATGAAAACGCTTATTTACAATTGTGTGAATTTTCCTTTATAATTAAGGGAGCATTTTACATACGAGGACTTTTACACAAGGGGAATTCTGTAAAAGGGGGAGAACAGCGTGGAACGAATGTACCGTGTATTGGGATTTTGGACGGCTATTTTTGCTGTTATGTTCTATCTTGGACACATGGAAAAGGCGGCTCTACTTTTTCTCGGTCAAACTGGTTTTTTTGTCTTTTTAAGTTTCTTAAAATTATCTGAGCGCATGTATATCTATGTTTTTGGCGCTTATTTGACCGTTTTCTTCGTTGGCTTCACGTACTGGTCGACATTCATGATGATCCCAGGACAAGGGGAATAAAAAACAGCGGAAGCATTTGCTTCCGCTGTTTTTTATTGATGAAGAAGGTTCTTCCACTCTTCACTTGTGAGGGAAAGACCTTTTTGTTGCAAACATACGTGAAAGTAACTGCTAATCCCACCGTCCATGACGAGCTGACGCACGGCACGGTTTTGCTTGCTTTCACGAGAAAACGGATCAGGATTCACCGTTGGAACGAGTAGCTTTAATAATCCAGCTTCTGCGAGGAATTGATCCTGACGTAAAAAATCAACGAGCTGAAGTCCTTCCTCATTCCCTTTTTCGATAAGCGTATGAAATGGGATGTGTGAGGTCAGATCCATATCACCGGGATGCTTCAGCGGGTCGTCAACAAGCTGATGCTTAAAGTATCCCCTGAGGCTGCCGCTATGACGCTCTGGCGTTTCCCATTCCTCCTTTACATACCCATAGTCAAAGGTGAACACCATTGCCCGTTCTGTATGCTCTGCGAGATAGGTGATCATCTCGAGCATGACGAGCGGAATTTCGATGCGCTGCTGTTCAGATAGCATGACGTCGTATACTTCCATATACTCTGCGATCTCTTCGTTCGCTAACGGATGATAGACCTCGATTAACTCATCGTGTTCCGTCATGGAAACAAACACCTCATAAAGCGCTCCGTCTAGCTTTTGTACAACGTGTACAGGAAGCGCATCAAACCATTCATTTGAAAAAATGATTCCATGAAATGAACGATGATCAAAAAAGGCCATGAGGTGATCATGAAACTGAACGCGACCATCCTCCGCTCGTTCCCTGTGGTCCGGGCTTTTCTCAATCACATGATAGCGAAGGGAACCGTACGTGTGCGGTGACACCTCTTTCCATTCATCTAGCACGGCTTTAAAAAAAGCGCCGTCTCCTCCACCTATTTCACAAATCTCTGGTGCAACAATCTCCTCTTCTACAAGCCTTGCAAATAGCCTTGCCATTACTTTTCCAAACACCGGGGAGTAGTGGCTGGTCGTTAAAAAATCCCCGCTTCTGCCTATTTTTTCACGTTCCTTCATGTAATAGCCGCACTGAGGATGATATAAAACGGTGTTCATATACGCTGCATATGTGATGCATTGCCTAGGAGCATTTCGAATTTGCTGTTTCAAAATGTCATTCATTGGCACTCCCCTTTAGTTCACTGATTTAAAATCCGTTCAAAAACGGATTTCCGTCCATTTCTTCTTCTACCGTTGTTTCTTCACCGTGTCCAGATAACACAAGCGTATCCTCTGGAAGCGTCAGGAGCTTATCATGAATAGACTTCAACAGCTGTGGTTCATTTCCTCCTGGTAAATCAGTTCTGCCGATGCTACGAGCGAAAAGAGCATCGCCGGATACGACCCAGCGCTCCTCTGCAAAGTAAAACGATACGCTTCCTGGCGTGTGTCCAGGCGTTTCTAAAATCTGAAACGTAAAGCCACCAATTGTTTTCATCCCTTCTCCTTGGATGAGATCGGTTGCTGGTTTTGCGGTAATTTCGCCTAGTGGGAAAAAGCGAGAGCCGTTTAGCTCAGGATTTGTTGGCCATTCTTTCTCTAGTCGGTGCAAATGTACAGGAAGGTTGTAGCGCTCTCGCACTTCATCCACTGCTCCGATATGATCGAAGTGAGCATGTGTTAATAAAATGGCAAGCGGCTTTAATTTGTGCTTTTCAATTGTTTGAAACACTTTTTGTGCTTCGCCTCCTGGATCGACGATTAAGCATTCTTTTTCATCATTAATAAGAAAATAGCAGTTTGTTTGTACGGCTCCTAGCGGAATACGAATATATTTCATGTGTTCTCCTCCAATTTCACTATGTATTACTTCACATTTTACTACAAAGCCCACTTCTTAGAAAACCGTTCGCATCTTGACCTTCTCTCCCTACAATAAAAAGGCATTTTTCACCTCGACAAGATATAGGAAAACCTTTAAAATAAATACTAGTTAGAAAATTTTTGCAAATGTTCATCGACGAAAAGAAAGCGCTAACTATTGATTGAAAGGAGACTCATAATGGGAACTGTCATTATCTTTGGTTTAATAGCTCTTCTTGGATTATTTGCAACCGTCTCAGCGTTCCGCAATAAAAACTTTCTCGGCCTAGCTTTTTCAGTTGCAACGCTTGCCGTATTTGGATGGTTCACTGTGATGACCGTCATTAATAGCGGATATCCTGCAGTTCACTAATACTTCTTCAGAATGTGCACATACAAAAAGACAAACCCTCAGGTTTGTCTTTTTTCTATTTTCGTACGCTTCCGATGCTCCGAACAACCTTCGCAATCTCTTCCATGCAATCTTCTGCCTGCGGGTAGACGCCCATTTTATCGATGAACGCGTGATCCATCCCCTTGTAGCGAATAACAGAGGTTGAAACGCCTGATTTTGTAAGTCGCTTGGCGTATTCTTCAGCCTCTAAGCGCAGATAATCATATTCCGATGTTACAATCAACGTGTCTGGTAGACTCTCTAAACGCTCTGCAAGCAGTGGTGATAAAAGGGTATCAGTGACGGGATAATCTCTGCAATACAAACGGCTTAGCAGCTCTCCTCCACTTTCCATTCCGATTAAGTCCGCTAAAATGAGGTCTCTATGTTCCTCATTTTGAATGTCATAATGGCTGACATCCCACTGAAACAGCTGATCGTTTTTTCGGTCCAGCAGAACGACCGGGTAAATAAGAGCCTGAAATTGAATAATTGACTTGCCGGAATTACGATCAAGAACAGAGCAGCCATTCGCCAAATTTCCTCCTGCACTGTCACCCGCTACGCTAATTGCTCCTGAGTGAATACCGAGCTTGTCTGCATGTTCATGAACCCATAAAACAACGTCATAGCAATCGTGTAGCCCAGCTGGAAACGGATGTTCAGGTGCTAACCGGTAATCAACGTTAATGACGACAGCACCTGCACGTTCGGCCAAGCACTTGCAGGCATTTTCCACGACATCGACACTTCCCCCGATAAACCCTCCTCCGTGGAAATAGACGACTGCCGGTTTTTTCTCTTCCTGCGGTGGCGTATAAATACGAATCGGAATGTCACCGCTTCGTCCACGAGCAAACGTATAGTGGACTTGAATCGCGGACGTTGTCACATCCGTATTTGGAAATCCCATACTCTCACGAATAGCCTCAATCGAGACGTCTTCAGCTGATTCTTTCTTTTTTTCTTCTCTAGCTGCACGTTCCTTCTGCTTCATTTCATACACCCGTGGATCTAGCTCACCGCTCTTTTTCGTATCTGGAATTGGCTTTTCCCAGAAAGAAACGTCTCCAAACTCTCCTTGTGAGGAGGTGTTTTTCAACCAATCTACTCCGTCTTTATATCCTAATTGCTTGCTCATGTGATTCCTCCCATCTCACCATATCATTCTCTTGTTTCGTTACTAAGATAAACATATCATAATTTTCAGAATACATTCAAACGATAACTAAAAAAGGCACATGTCATCGCATGTGCCTCGTTCGTTTATGAGCTGAAATTAGCGAGAATCCGCTTCTCTTTTCCGGTTAAATCCATAATTTCTTCTAACTGATAGCCATATAACGCCATCGTTCCATCAGGTGATAGTTTAAAAGGAATATTGTCTACGCCTTTAAAAAGTCGTTTCATTTTACCGTCTTTAAGTGAAAACGACACCATATCAAAGCCGCCTTTGTATTCACTTGCATCTCCCTTTTGATACGGAACGTACGTGTAAAAGACCTTTTGACGAGAATCAAACTGACTGTAAGGAAGTAGCCAGCCTGAGAAGTTGGAAAGCACCGGCGCAGAAAACTGCTTCATTTTGTGCCACTTGGAGGAATAAAACTGATACGTCCCATTCTTTTCTTTCTCTGAGTCTTCCATTGCTTTTACCGCTAGAAGCGTTTCTGGAAACATGGAAAACGTGCCAATTCCTTTTTCAAGCGTTGTCGTTTTACCTGTTTTCATGTTCATTTTACAAAGAGGTGCCTGAAGGCTTTGTTGATCCTTCTTCCAATCTAGATACACCACCTCTTCACCGTTCAACCACTGTGCAAACGGCTGTGGAATGTCGATTTTCTGTTTCGTATGCTTGTGGATATTGATTAAATACGTATTAAACGACCAATCTTCTCCAAAACCTGTAACGATGAGCTCGCTTGGCTTTGTCGGATTCCAGGAATATTGAATATCAAACGAATGAAGAGTAACGGAGTGAATTTCGTTTCCCTTTTTATCCAAAAAGAGCAATGATGCTTCTTCATCTGACTTGCTTGTATAAAGAACGAATCTCGTATGTGAAGGATTCGCTTGCAGCGTAATAACTTTTTGAGGCGTTTTGAAAAACTCTTTTTTACTTCCGTTGTATAGATCATATAAAAAGATCGTTGATATCCCGTTATGGTTTTCAATGTAAAACACGTGGCGATTATCATACCAATCAGCAAATGTATAGAAAGACGAATTTTGTACAGAAATTGGTTTCACGTTCTGTATTGTTTGATGCGTAGTCGACTGATCTTGTTTTTGAGGATCTTTTTTAGTAGATGATTGTTCACACCCTGCTAAGAGTACGACAATTAATAGAAAAGCATATAGGATATATCGTTTTTTCACGTTTACTCACCTTTAATTTTTGTCCTTCTATATGCTAACACAGGAATCCCAATTGAAACAGCAATATCCGATTTATTTTGTGTGAATGGCAGCCAAAAGAATGTTCCGTGTTTCACGATATATCTCCGGGTACTGAGACAGCGGGAGGGGATTGACACCTTTTCCAAGCTCAAGCGTAAAACCTGGCCGGCTCCACTCATGAATGAACCAATCCTTATACCCTGCGTGGCTGTCGACATTTCGCACGGACTTATAGCTGCTTACGTCTGTAAGCTTTGACGCAATTCGCTCTGACTCTTCGGGTTCTTTGCCAAGATATCCCCAATAAAACTCCTTGCCCTGGGTATGAAGAGCAACTACACGATCAAACTGATAATGCTTCGTGAGCTCCGCCATTGCCTGTACCTCAGGCTCTGTTAACGGCTCTTCACCAGGATAATCCCGGGGATAAGGCTCCTTTGGAATTTTCCGTTCTTTTTCAACGTCCCAATAAGCGGGAAACTGATTGTTCAGGTCTATGCCTCTTATGTTTGCTTTCCATCCTGTAAAGTCATCAAAGCCTCGATTGACGTATTGTACAAGAGAGTAATAGGGTTCAACTAAGGGAGGCCCGTTCAGCACTAAGTTTACGCCGTCAGGATTCACCATCGGTACAATCGATAGCGTCACACCTCCGTCACGTTCCTCGCTTTGTTTCATTCCTTCTGCATACTCTTCGATAAACTGCATCAGAACATTTGTGGTGATCCATTCATTTGCATGAAACGATCCGTTTAGGTGAACAGAGCGCTCACCCTTGCCGAGCAATACGTGAAAGATCGGATAGCCAAGGACGCTCCTCCCAATTACTTCAAGCTTCATAAATGGATAGCGGTATTGCAATACATACAAATCGTGAACCATTCGTTCATACGTATAGGGAATCATTGAATTTGTAATGCGGGTCATTTTCTCCTCACCTCATTCACATCTTTTTTTATTTATATGTTAAATGAAGGAGATTTCATGAGTTTTTCCCGCACGTTTCTATTCATCGGTCTATATCATTAATTGTAAAACCGAAGTAAGTCACCATAAATAATTTTGTCGGAATACTCGAGTTCTTTTTTCGCTTGATTCATGTACGGCTTACAGAAGCTTTTGCTAACTTCTTTTTTCGTATGCTGATCATAGCACTTTGTATCCGTATATAAGTAGTCGTTTGTAATGAAGCTACCATTTCGTAGAACCGTCACGTTGTTAGCAGGAAGGGAAAACAGATTATGACCGAACCGAACATCTTTCTCATCAGAAATGCCGAGCAGATGCAAAATGGTTGGCTTAATATCGATTTGTCCCGCTACGTTTGTAATCGTCCCCTTATAGCGGTCTCCTGGAATATGAATAATAAACGGTACGCGCTGTAGCTGTGTGGATAAAAAAGGTGTCACCTTTTCCCCCATGTATTGTCCCATTGCCACTTGATGATTGTCAGAAATACCATAATGATCTCCGTAAATGATAATGATGGAGTTATCATACAAACCATCTTGCTTCAGCTTCGTAATGAAATGCTTGAGCGCTTCATCCGTATAGCGTACGGTTGGAAAGTAACGGTTTAATGTCTTACTTTCAGACGTATAAGGTGCAATATACTGATCCTCCACGCCTAACTGAAATGGGAAATGGTTGGTAAGCGTAATAAATTTAGCATAAAACGGCTGCGGCATGTACCTTAAATACTCCGTTGACTGATCAAAAAACGGAATATCCTTCAGTCCCCATCCTACGGAATTCTCGGGCGTTACATCATAATCACTTAGGGAAAAGAAACGATCGTACCCAAACTGTGGATACATCATATCGCGATTCCAAAAGCTTTTATTGTTCGCATGTAAAACTGCTGAATAATAGCCATGGCGCTTTAGGATGGTCGGCGTTGCATAATACTTATTGCCTGCATGCGTAAAAAAGACCGATCCGCGACCGAGCGGATAAAGAGAATTGTCCACTAAAAATTCAGCATCGGACGTTTTTCCTTGCCCTGTTTGGTGATAGAACTGATTAAAGTAGTAGCTTTCTTTTATGAATTGGTTCAAAAATGGGGTAATCTCCTGGCCATTGACCTTTTGATTAATCACAAAGCTTTGCGTGGATTCCATTGAAATGACGATTACGTTTTTACCCTTCGCCACGCCGAACAATGAATCCTTTTTTTCTTCACGATTTCCTTGCATATAATTTTGAATCTCCACAAGCTCACTGCTATCAGCAAGCGCTCGCTGTGCTTTTGATTTTGATTGAAGAACCGCGTCGTACACGTGATAATTGTACGTGCCAAGATTCTTCACTAGGATTTCTCGGTCAAATGTCCTCGTTAAGAGCTCCGGGCGCTCTACTTCAGATAGCACTAGGTTCGTACTGAATACGACTAGTACACACGTATAAAAAGCTGCTTTCAATTTCAAAGGCACATGAAAAGCACGCGTTGTTTCTTTTCGCTTCCATCTGCTCACAGCCCATAAAAGAAGGACATCACTAAATAAAAGAAAATCACTAACATTTAAAAGCTCGGCAACGCTTCCTCCTAAGTCTCCCATATTGCTCATTTGAAACAGCACAGGAAGCGTCAAAAAATCGTTAAAAAAGCGATAAAAGATCACATTCGCCGCTAATACGAATGACGCAAGAAAGCTTGCGATAATTATGTACCGATGGTGAGCACGCTGACTTTTAAAAAAGAGCGAGAAGCCAAATAGAATAAGTAAAAAGCTCAGCGGATTTATAAATAAAATAAGTTCCTGATGCCAGTTTTCAATATCAATATCAAAGCATGTTTTATACACAATATAAGTCTTAATCCAAAGTAATAATGCAGCGAATCCTAAAAAAGAAAATTTTCGTACATCCTTTTTTAAGCGCATAGGTCTCCTCCTTCCGATCTTCTCTCTGCTTCGTTCAGAAAGGTATCTTATATAGAATGACCTTAATGCGCTCATTTCTTACATCATTTGTATGTTTTTTCGGATCATGGTCATAAAAAAACAAAAGGCGAACTCCTATGAAAGGAGTTCGCCAAAGCTTCGATTAGTTTACGCCAAATTTACTGCGAGCTAACCACGCTCCGCCAATGACACCTGCGTCATTTCCAAGCGTTGCAATGGTTAATTCCGCACCGTCTGCGACGCGTGGGAACGCAAACTTATTGAAGTATGCCGTAACAGGTTTTAAAAGCGTGTCGCCAGCTTTGGATACGCCGCCACCAATTACGATTTTTTCAGGATTTAAACCGTTTGCAATGTTTGCTAACGCTAATCCTAAGTGAAACGCTACGTGATCCACTACTTTAAGAGCTAATGGATCGTTCTCTTTTACAGCATCAAATACGGTTTTAGATGAGAAGTGCTTTTCATCGTTATACAAATCTCTCAGCACGCTTGGTGTAGACGTGTTAGCGATTTCTTCAAGTGCCACACGAACGATTCCTGTAGCAGATGAAATCGTTTCTAAACAGCCTGATTTCCCACAATTACAGCGAGAGCCACCTTCTGGAATAGATGTGATGTGACCAATTTCACCAGCTGCGCCGTTCGCACCGTGAACGATTTGACCATTCGCAATCACACCGCCGCCTACGCCTGTACCTAACGTAACCGCTAGCAATTCTTTCGCGCCTTCTCCGGCACCTTTCCACATTTCACCGATTGCAGCAATATTTGCGTCGTTATCAACGACAACAGGTAGGTTTACTTCCACTTCTAAAATGTCTTTTAACGGGAAATCTTTCCACCCTAAGTTAACCGCTACATCAATGGAACCGTTTGCGGCATTGACCGGACCAGGTGCTCCAATTCCAATACCAAGAAGTCTGCTTTTTGGTTCATTAATTTCTTCTAGCTTTGTTACAACTGCTTTTGCGATCTGAATGGGAATTTTACGTCCATTTTCAGTTTTATCCGTTGGAACTTCCCATTTGTAAAGGATTTCACCGTAGTAATTAATAAACGCCATTTTAATTGTTGTGCCACCTAAGTCGACACCTACTAACCATTTTTCATCCATCGTATATTCATCCCTTTTTATCTTTTAATAGTTGTCGTTCACGTCGAACGATTAAGATTGCCATTTGATAGTCTTTTACATCAAGAAGCTGAGAGCTATATAGCTCCCTCAGCTCATCTTCCATTATCTCTAAATCAGCGATACGATCGCCTACATAGACGAAGATACCAAATGTTTTTAAAAGTTGTTGGACATCATAAAAAGTTTTCATTTAGTCACCTATCAATGCTTCATAAGCTACTAGTACATTACTAGAGTATAAAAGAATCTATCCCTTCGTCAAGAATAGAATCTTAAGCCCTATTAGGAATTTCCTTGTGGCGCTTCTTGTTTAAGTCGATCTAGTAATTCTTGGTAACCTTCTGCGTCAGGATTTAGGTCTACTGCCTTTTGAACAAACTCTGTTGCTTTAGTAAGATCTCCTTCATTTGCATAAATCACACCTAGCACATAATAGGGATGAGCAAATGACGGATCATATTTAATCGCCTTTTCTAAATCTTCTCTAGACGCGTCTATATTTCCCTTTTGAAATTCAATGACGCCAAGGGCCGTCATCATCTTTCCACTCTTAATATGGCGATCTTCATAAGGCTTCACAATTTTTAATGCTTCTTCGTATTTGTTTTCCGATACATATTGCTGAGTGGATTGAAAAGCCATATCTTCGTTTTTCACTAAATTTTGATCACTGTAGGAATACACGAGCGATCCACCAACAAGCAAAGCCGTAACAACAAATGCGCCAATTTGTAGGGCTTTGTTTCGATCTTTCGGCAGAGCCACGATCGCAGCCGCTAAAAAGCCACCGATCATTCCACCAATATGACCCGCATTATCAATGCCAGACACGCTAAATCCGTAAATTAAGTTAATCACGATAATGCCAATAACGTTCACACCCATCGTGCGGAAAAAGAGCGCTTTGTGCTGAACGCCTAGATACAGCAGTGCCCCAAACAGCCCAAAGATCGCGCCGGAAGCACCTGCAGAAAGCGAGGTACTAAATACCATACTTCCAAGCACTCCGGTGATTCCTGCTAGTAAGTAAATAAAAACAAAGCGTGCTCGACCATAAATACGTTCTACTAGCGGACCAATGGAGTATAAAGCGAAACTGTTCATTAGTAGATGCAGAAATCCGATGTGTAAGAAAATCGGTGTGACAAGACGCCACCACTCTCCTGCTAAAATATAAGGCGTGAATTTAGCACCGTACTTTAAGAGTGTATTATTATCTTGACTTCCCCCGTTTAATTCCAACACCAGATACATCACAATTTGAATGGCTAAAAAGAGATACGAAAAGAAAGGCTTAGAGTAATTAAATAAATTCTTCTCTTTTTCCCTCTCCTCGTTAATTCCGTCCACAACTTCCATTTGTAACGCTCGTATGTCACTGTCTAACTCGTCCGTTTCTGGAATGAATAACGATAGTTGAAGCTGACGGTACAAGTCCTCATAGCTTTCTCGTTCTGCTCTGCTTATTAAAAATGTTTGAACTTGAATGTGATCGGCTTTTTTAGCACCTATTACATCCGTCCAATCATTCACAGGCTCATGATCCGAGATATAAATATTAACAAGACGTAGATTGCGCTTCATGCTGCGCTTTCGATATGTATCTGCTACGTAATAAACTTGATTTGCATCATGCTCCATTTCGTTCGCCCAGTTGAACGTATGTCGAACGACGCGTACGATCTGCGCTTCCTTTTTGGATTCTAGCCAAATTTCAGAAAGGTTTTCTGCAACTGACAACACGGAATACTTCTTTTCATGAATAAGCTTTCTTACCGTTTGCCAATACATGTATTCCTGCCTACTGCTCACTTCATCACCTCTTCATCAAGTTTCGTTTACAAAAAAAGAGACCCGTAGGTATACTCCCTACAGGTCTCTTTTTTCTTTTACGAATAGCGAAACACTTGGTTTAGCAATTTCTCACGCACAAATGGAAGTTTGAAAAATGAGCTTACCGCCAAGCCTCGAATAAATGGATTTCCTAAGATGATGTTGACGAATCGGTAGCGAAAGCGAAAGCCTACGAGCAATACCGCAAATCCTAGCAGCAGTAAAAGGAATCTTTGCATGCTTATAACCTCCTTTTACCATTACTCTGCCACCATTTAGGTTCATTTATCCATGATTCACTATTCAATTTTAAAAGTTACCCTACGCTATTAGGAGTATTGATATTCTGAAATTCACGTTGCACGTTTGTATCGAAATGCTTTTCGGTTAACCAGTGTACGTTTAGAAGATCTAGCGCCTTCATGACACGCAGCTCGTGACGAGACAAGCAATCTTCTAACTTTGTTTTTACTCGTCCATGATACAAGCCTACAAGAGGCTGTGTTCGATTATGTATACAGCTTAGCACCGCATCGTGCTCGGTACGCTGATGTGAAAAGAACGTACGAATACTTTCCTTTGAAAGGTAAGGCATGTCACAGGGCATCACAAAATACCAATGAGCGTTTTCATGGTCCATCGCCGTGTAAATACCAGCAAGTGGCCCCTTTCCTGCATGAGCAGGCACATCTGTAATCACAGTGACAGACGGCAGCAGCTTCTGAATAGTCGAGGCAATCGTTGGATGGGCAATAATTAGCAGAGAATCCACTTCCTCCTGCAAAAGCTGTACCGCTCTCTCAATGAACGTTTGATTCCCAAACTTCGCCAGTGCCTTTGGTGAGCCGAATCGTCTTGACTCTCCCCCCGCTAAAATGACGCCTGTTACAGTAGTTCGTTGATTCATAGGAATAGTCCTCCTATTAGTGTACCAAATAAAATAGATAGCGCATTCACAGCATCGTTGTTTAAGAATGATATTCCACGTGCATAGACCGTTTTAGATCCACAGTGCTCTTTACGCTCTGTCTCCATCCCGCATACTTGACAGCGATAGCTCACTTGAACGGTTGCGCCTAGTACGCTATCAATCACGTTTCCGATAAATCCAAACAGCGCGATGAAAAGAGCCACACGCCATGTAACGGACGGAAACGCGTAAAAAGCACCACAGGCAATTACAGCGCTTCCTCCAACAGCAGCGAATGTACCGAGCACGGAGATCGCACCCGATGTTCCTCGGTCTACCACTCGTAAACGAAGTAAATGAAACGGTCTGCTTTTACTGAGTGATCCGATTTCAGATGCCCACGTATCAGAGTTTGCTGCCGCGAAGCTGACAATCATCATCCACTCATAAAGCGAATGACCCGTAAAACGGTAGACTAAGGCGAACAGCGTCCCAATTCCTCCATTAGCACATACTTGAACCCAATCTCTTGCATCGCTTTTTTCGAGTTTTTCCTCCACAGCTTTCTTTTGCTGTTTTTTGTATTTACTCCAAAGAGTGGATGTTCCGAAAAAGAGTGCGAGAATAAATAGCCCCTGTATTCCGGCTCCGATCGAGATCGCCACGCCCGTTATGAAAGCAGCAGCGGCTCCGCTTATCGTCAACGCACGAAGACGATAGCCAGCATAAGCAATTACTCCGATTATGACATAGGTAAAAAGGTCAATCCACATAAAGCACCGTCTCATTCGTGACAATTTGGTGAACAGGAACATCGTGCTGCTCGTAAGGAACGGAATCAACCAGCTGCCAGTCCATCGCCAGAGCGGTCGTTCTGTGAGGATAATGAACTAAATAGCGATCATAATAGCCGCCTCCGTATCCAACACGATACCCGCTGTGATCAAACCATAATCCCGGAACAATCATTCCATCGATTTGAGCTGCCTCAACCTTGGTTGTTTTTTCAACAATTGGTTCCTTTAACCCGTAAAAGACTGTTTCGAGTTGATCAAAGGATGTAAGGCGATGAAACGTCATTTCCTTCGTTTTTGGGTGACACTTAGGGACAACAATGTCTTTCCCTTGCTCCCACGCCTTTTCAATAAGCATCAACGTTGAAACCTCTTTTGGACCAGAGATCGTACATCCAATGACCTGACAGTTCTCCCAAAATGAGCTGTTTACTAGACGCTCTGTAATGAGCACGGAATAGCGATGAAGTTCCTCTGTCGTCATTTCATCCATTCGGGCTTTGAACGCGCTTCGCAATTCTTTTTTCACTTTGTTCACTCTCCTCTAGCTGTACGTATTCGTAGCTCCATTATATCTGTTTCATCCTCTTAACTGAACTATTATAGCGTTTCGTTAAAAAGGCATAAAAAAAAACAGTAGGAATAAATTCCTACTGCTTACTTTGTTTCGCGGTGTAGAGTAACTTTCTTAAGTCTTGGGCAATATTTTTTAAGCTCAAGACGGTCAGGATTGTTACGCTTATTTTTAGTAGTGATGTAGTTACGATCACCAGTTTCTGTGCAAGCTAATGTAATATTCACACGCATCGTTTTTTCCCTCCAAACATCAAAACATAAATCAGACTTTACTATAATATCATCTTTCTTATATAAATTCCAGCCTGTTTTTACGAAGAAGTTTATTTAATGTCGAAGCGACCTCTTTACTTCGACTTTTAATCACCCAATAAGAGGCGGAAACACTGCTAAATGGCGGTATTTTCCCTTCTAAAGTAAAGGCGCTCATCACATTTTTTGTTGATAAAGGCTGATAGTAAAGTCCACCTTTTTTTATATTTTCCCATAAATGAGGAAATGTATGTTTTTTCTGTGACTTTGTGGTGTACTGAATGATTCCTTTTTGTTGAAACGCTCCGTTGCAAACGTACACGTGTTTTAGAAGAGCATGAACAAGATATTGGTCCGTAGGCGCATAGTATGCCATATGGTTACTGAGCTGATGGTAGATTTCCTGTTGCATATATAACTTGATCTCTTGTTCTTCGTTTGTATCATTGTGAATATGCATGACTAACTTTCCGACATCACACCCATTCAGTATAGCCGTCGTAAAGTTCGCTTGTATGTCTAAGCCACGCCGTTCGATCTGCTCTTTGGACAACAAATCATTCATCCAGACAAATTCCCCGTTCATCCAGAGTCCGATCGTGTGTTTCATTTCATGAAAATCAAAGCAGCTGTTATTCATACTCATATATTCTTCGTTAAAGTTCGTATATAAAGTATCCATTGTTCACACCCTCTGATATTCTTTTATTTTTTCAATAAAATACGAAAGTGACTGTTCGGCGATTTGCTGATTAGTAGCCTGTGAATAGATCGTTAAAATAGGCGCATACGAATCTGGCAAGATGAGCGTCCAGCTTCCGTCATCATGGAAAATTTTTATCCCATCAATAAGCTCCTTATCGAATGCTTCTTCACTTAACTTACGCAGGACTTTTCCCTGTACCTCCCACGGACATTCGATATGTTCTTGTAGCATATGCACAACGGGGAGGTCGGCTAGTAGTTCAGAAAGAAACGAATTTTTAACCGCGATAAGCTCCAAAAGCTGGCATAGGGCGTACAAGGCATCGGTCTGAAACTGAATAGGGGCTCTTGCCCTTATTATATCTCTCTTTTCTTTTTTGGTTCGTAGTGACGTACACCTAAAATGCTTGATCACCTGATCAAACGTCGACGGTGCGTGAACAGGAAGAGGGATTTCTTCATTATTTTTCACCATGCATTCACTTAGAACATACAAGGAGAGCATCTCCATTTCCGTCAGCTTCCGCCCTGTTTCATCAAACAAAACAAATTCATCACCATTTGAAGAAATGTTAATTCCGAGAAACGCTTTTTGTTTCGCAATCATATCGCTCATTTCTTTGTCATTAATAGAAGGAGCTACGTGAATACACTCAACGCGAAGGTCTCGGCAAATTTGCAGCAAAACGTCTCTCATATAAGACGGACAGCTAACGACAATAAAAGCATTGACGCTTAAAATTTTAGGAATGTGAAACGAATAAACAAGTGAATCTACATATCCCTCTCGATCAAAGAGAGCCTGTTCTTTATAGCCCACTCGGTTCGAGGAATATAAACGCTCATTTGCCCAAAAAGCTTGTTCTAGCTGCCATTCTAGGCTTGACTCTAGCAACTCTCCATTGCCTTGGTAATATTCGATCTTTACTTCATGTTGCGATGTGCTAACATGCAATCCAAAAGTAGCCTGTGTGGTCATGACCATATGCTGTAGACAAGGAACTGACAAACTATGTAAATCCTTTATTTCATAGCCTTGAAGCTGTAGTGAATGTGCCACAAGCTCCTTCATATGAAACGAATCACGGTCTCCGTCACAGGCAATATACATCGTCGCACCATCTGTATAAAGAGAGGCAAATGCCTGACCAAGCCTCATCAGAAATTCCGACGTAATCTGAAAAAGTGGCTTGATCATCTGACCTTTTGAAAAAAGTGGCTCTCCTCTACTCAACGTTTGACGATCGTCACTAGACGTAAAAGGACTGCCATCTTCTCCGCTTTTTTTTATGGTAGAGCGGGCATGGTCTCCGCAGTGAATCATGACGCTGTGTAAGTGACTTTCTTTTTGTACGTCGTTTTGACCTAGTAAAATACTATACTGAACGGTAGAGTCCGTGCCAATTCGGCAATTAGGCCCCACTACAGCGTAAGGACCTACTACAGCCCGTTCTTGAATTTCTGTATGAGCTGCGATATAAATCGGGGGAATCAAAATGACTTCCTCCCCAATCGTCACGTTGTCCTCAATCATTACGTAGTCTGACTGCTGCCTTCTCATCGCGTCCCAATGTGCTTTTTTATAGTGACTAACCTGCCCAATATCGACCCAATACGGGTTTGTATAATAAGCAAAAATAGATTCACTTGCCGCAAGCAGGGTAGGAATGACATCAAGGCTAAAGTCAACTTTATGACCCTCTTGGATATAAGAAAGAGCCCGGGGTTCGAGAATATAAATACCGGTATTAATTCGATCACTCATTACTTCATGACGCTTTGGTTTTTCAATCACCTTTTCGACATGACCTTCCCCGTCACAAATGACCACTCCGTAATGAAAGGGATTTTCCACTTCCTTTGTCACCATCGTCATAATCCCGTGATGATTTCTGTGAAAATCCATCACTTCTGTTAAATTCAAATCAGTAATAGAATCTCCGCTCATAACAATAAAAGGCTCTGTGAGAAAATGAGCTAAGTGCGAAAGACTTCCCGCTGTTCCGAGCGGCTCTTCTTCAATAAAATATTGAATAGATACGCCCCACTTCTCTCCGTTACCGAAGTAAGTCATCACCGTTTCTGGCAGATATTCAAGCGTAATCATAATATCTGTAACGCCATACTCCTTAAGAAGATTAATTGTATATTCTAAAACAGGCTTGCCAAGTAATGAAAGCATAGGCTTTGGAACGTGTTTTGTCAGAGGATACAACCTGGTTCCTTTACCGCCTGCTAAAATGACTCCCTTCAAGTCGATATCCCCTTTCCGTTGCGATAATGACCAATTTCTGAACTAAAAAGCTCACTCGTATCAATAGCAACCTTATTCCAACTAAATTCCGTAATAGCGTGCTTTTTGCCTCTAGACGCCATCTCCGCTGCTCGATTCGCATCCCTCATCAGCCATTCAATTTGCTCACAAAGACTTTCTGAACTTCCAGGCGTCATTTTCAAACCGGTCACACCGTGCTCTACAATGCCTTTTAATCCGCCCGTATCAGATACAATCGTTGGTTTGTTTGCTACCATTCCTTCTAGAGCTACAATCCCAAATGGCTCATATAAGCTTGGAAACAGTACATAGTCAGCAAGAGATAAAAACTGATTTCGTTCGTCATCTGATATATACCCAACAAACAATACGGTTCGTTGAAGTTGCTTGTCACTTACTAACTGGCGGAGCTCTGCGAGAAGCGGACCCTTACCTGCAATCACAAATTGAATCGTTGGGTATTTTTCTACTAAGGTTTCTGCCGCCTCAATAATCGTTTGAAAACCTTTTTCATACACGATTCGGCCAATCGAAAATAACATCGGTCCTTGTGACAACTCGTGCTTCTTTTTTAGCTGACTATGTTTCGTGTGGGAGATCATCATATTTGGGTCGATTCCGTTTGGAAAAATGGATATTTTCTCCTCCGGAACATAAAATAAACGTGTAAGTTCTTCTTTCATATACTGACTGCACACAATGAGCGCATCCGATTGTTTGACGAGGCGTTCTTCTTTTTGATGAATTGTCTTTTGTAGTTCGTTGAAGATCCCGTTATTTCGTCCGTGCTCTGTTGCATGAATCGTCGTAATAAATGGAACAGCTAGATGCTCTGCAAGAACCTCAGTCGCTTCACCTACTAGCCAATCATGCGCATGAACGAGGTGAAAGGAAACTTGCTTTCCAAGCTTCATTCCCTGTCTCATCATCGCTGCATTGAGACTGCTCACCCACAGGAGAAAATCTTGATGATGTGGTTGCAAACTCCGAACGCGATAGACGTGAACCCCATACAACCTCTCATAAGATGGAAGTCCTTCTACGAAAGCCGTAATCACATACACGTTATGACCGAGGTCGACAAGCGCTCTTGATAAATCAAACACGTGTCTCGCTAATCCACCAACGACTAAAGGTGGAAATTCCCATGAAAGCATTAAAATATTCATGCCCTCTTTTTTAGCAGGTGGGGCGAACGGCTGAAGCGATGGATGCCTGAATGATGCCAAATCGTAAAAACGCGCTACGTAGGATAGCCATTTCGGCAGCGGTGACACGTAAGATTCTGTTCGATCCTGCCGCACATTAGCAGCTAGCGTTTTAAAATAAGTGAGCAGGGAGATAAAATAGCTCTCTGCATTAAATCCGGATAGATCGTTCTTCCCTTTTAAAAACATCTCGTGACTCAAGAGCATCCATACCGACACGAGTTCAGTAAACTCCACCGTCTTCGCATCTAAGCGATACGTTGGGTCATTCGCAAGCTCAACAATCGTCCTCTCCATGAAATGAAGCGCTCGGACGATCCATTCATTTTGTTCGGTTATGTGAATTTCTTTTTGTGGATTGACTCGTTCTCGTTCGTGCTGCAGTCCATTTATAAACGGGTAACAGCTCGTCATAACGTCGCCGTTATTCGCCTCTTCGAAACAAACGAGCGTCGTTTGAAGCGATGAAACGTGAATGTGGAGCTGCTGTGTTTCAACATGATCACGACGAATCCCCAAAAATGCGGTATGAACGCCGTTTTCTCGCATCACACAATCGGATACATCATCAAAATGAGAAAAAGGAAAGTAAAAGGCTGATGGCCTACACCCTAACACCGATTGACAAAGACGTAATGCATCGGATATTTGTGCCTGAAGGGATTGCTTTGTCAAAAGCCAAGGCGTATACACACCGGTTAATGGCTTCAGGCATAACGTAATTTGTCCTTTTGTAATAAATCGTTTAAAGGTGGCCAAAATATCGTGTCTACACGCTTCAAAGGCGGTACTTCCATCATCAGTTGACATTCGCTCGCGTATTTTTTCTTGGATTGTTGAGTGTGCAAGTAAAGCGATGGTAAAGGGAGATAATACGAGAATCATTTCAGAAGAGGGTTGTTCTTCTAGCAGCTTTAGCGCAGGAAAATAGATCTCAACTACTTCCTGACAAATGCGTTCAAAAAGCAACTCTTCGTCATTCTCGTATTTTATATAGCATTCTTCTTGATCAATGAAAATATAATTAGTGAGGGTCATAGCTAGTCACCTTATTCGTTTCTAAATAACAAGAGTACGTACTGAACGTTTCTTTCCAGGCTGGGGGAGGTTCTTCGTCCTGCTTCCATCCTTCATTTGTAAGAGAGCGTTCTGAATCTACATAAACAAGATTAGAACGAAGCAAAGCAAAGTACTGGTCGTTTGGCAGCGTAACGCCTATTTCCGCAATATACGCCCCCTGAGCGAGGTCATCCATGAAGAAAGACGATTGATTAGACGAAACGTCGTAATCCTTGAACTGGTGCGCATTATGCCCATTGAATGAAATACCTGTTACTTCATTCAGCCGCAACGTTTTTGTGCATGTTGCCCACGTTAATCCAAACATATTTCTTAATAATGTTTGTGTTTCCCTAGAGGCACTCCAGTATAAATAGATGGACTGATTATTTCGATTGATGCCTATACATTGGTCTATATTTTCGCTTATTATGTGATCCAAAACTGGTCCCCTGCCTCTTTTCAAAACGGTCACGCCTGTTTATTTTAATTTCTTATTTCTATCTTACCATCATCAAAAACAGCCTACAATAAACGCATTTTGTCGATTTAGCACAGATTTTGCTTCACGATTCGTGGAAAAACTCTATAACTTTTAAAATTTACATGATAAGATAAAGCAGGAAATCATTCCAATTATTAAATAATGAGAAACTCGTCATGTAATTGCAAAACATCTTATTGATATTTGAGGTGATTCAATGAAACTCGTATTTATTATTTTAATCGTGACTAGTATTCTGCTTTACCTTTTATCCTTTCTCAAAAAGGATCGTCTGAAGGCATTAGAGAATCAGGTCGAAACGCTGTCTCTTACAATGATGCAGGATCAATATCAGGTAAATAAAAAAATTGGACTTCTTCAAGAAGAGCTGCTGATGGACCACTCCCCGATTCATGTTGCTACAGCAAAAAAGGAACAGCCTAAAGCGGTCGAACATCCACTCGTTCAAAAACAAATTGTAGAACTGATTCAAAACGGAGTATCTCCTAGTGAAATTGCCACTACATTGTCTTTATCCATCCAAGATATTTTAGTTACTGTAGAAAAATACAAGCGAGGTCGTACGGAATGACTGCATCTACTATTCGATCCTTTTCCTTTGGACTGTTGCTTGCCACCTGTATTATTGGAATTGTCTATTACACATCGATGGAACAAACCATTGCCAAGCCGCAGGAACGGATTCCGAAACTGACTGAAAAAAGCGCAAAGAGTTTTCTAGAGGAAAAAGGGTACAAAATCGTGTCTAAGCAGGAATGGACACAGCCACAGAGTGAACAGAAACCGGACAAACCGGTTTTGTCTCAGCCAACGCCACCTTTGAATGTAACCATCACTGTTTCAGCAGGTACTACGAGCAGCGACGTTGCTAACGCGCTTCAAAAGCAAGGTGTTATTAAAAATACGAGTGACTTTATTCAATACTTAACAGATCATCAGCTCAATCAAAAGATTCAAATCGGTACTTACAAAATTAAACAAGGCATGAGTATCGTTGAAATTAGCAAAATCATTACGCAATAAAAGGAGGCCGCTTAAAGCGCCTCCTTCTTTTTGTTAAATCGTAAAACGCTGCACGCTCTGTGTCAGATGCTCAGCATGATTTTCGAGCTGTGTGATACGTGTTAACATATGTTCAATTTCTTGATCTTGCTCTTGAATGGACGCTGAAAAATACATCGTTCCTGACGTAAAGTCTTGAGAAGTAGCGGCCACTTCCTGAAATGAATCTCGAACAAGACTTCCCTTCTCGTTAAGTCCCTGTAGCGCTGTAGAAATATGCAAAATACGATTCGTCATATTTTCTACCTCTTCTTCAATATGAAAAAACTTTTGATTCGTTTCGGCCATTTGAGTGCTTCCTTCTTCTACTTGGGTATATCCATGTTGCAATGATTGCATCGTATCACGTGAGACGGACTGAATGGTTGCCGTCATAGTCGTAATATCGCGGACCGCATGATTCACTTGAGAGGAAAGCTTTCTGACCTCATTTGCTACAACTGCAAATCCCTTCCCAAATTCCCCTGCTCGTGCAGCTTCAATGGTTGCATTTAATGCGAGTAGATGGGTCTGAGCAGCAATATCCTTCACAATAGCCACTAGTTTTGAGATTTCCTCTGATTGCTTTTGCAAATCCTGCACTTTTTCGTAGGATTGCATAACCACTTCATTAATTTGCTTCATTTTATTCATTGAATAGTTCATAGAACGGCTTCCTATGTATGTTAATTCTTTAACATGCTGTGAGGATTTCTCTAAAAATTTTCCTGATACGGCAACTTGATGAACGTCCTCAGAAAATGCTTCAATCGTTTCATTAATCACCGTTGCGTGCTCAGCTTGAACTGTTGCATTGCTTGCCAGTTCTTGAACAGCTCCTGAAATATCTTCACTTTTTCTCCTCACCGCTTCAGCTGAATGTAGTAAGCCCCTACTTTGTCCTCGAAGCTCATCTGACACCGAAAATAGATGAGTAACCGTTTCTCGCAAATGATCTGTCATGCGCTGAACGGTCTTTGTTAAGCGACCGATCTCGTCATTTGACTCATAAATACGCTGTGGAACAGCTAAATTTCCGCTCGCAATTTGTTCAGACGTATAGACAACGTTGTTTAGCTGGTGACGAATGACGCTTGTAAAAAACGTGACAATCAGAACACTTACAAGCAGAATGATCACGACAGACAAAATCAAAGCAAGCATCACGTAGTTCTGAAGCTTAGCAGAGGTTGTGTAGGCATGTTCACTTTCCTTCAGTGCTTCCTTACGCAATTCTGCAAGAGTCGCCACGTTCTGATCACGCAGGCTTGAAATATCTTTTCTAGCTGACGTATAAATGGCGGTATCCATTCGTACAACAGCAGGCGCCACAGTCGAAATAAACGTATCATCAATCTTCTTGTTATTATCTTTAATTCTGTTTAACCATTTCTTCTGATTCGCACTAGACGTATCGACTGTCACTTTATATAGCAGTTCATTGAGCTCATTTCGAGCAGCTCGATATCCCTTTAAATCGTCTTCTTTTAAAAAAGTGATATAGTCCGCAATACGGATATCCTTTGCTCGTATTAAAGAGCCCATTTCCGTAATTACAACCGCCCGCTTGCTTTTTTCGTTAATAACTTCTGTCTCACCTGCAATGCTTCTTAATGACACGCCAACTACTAAAGTCGTAATGGCAATTAAAACAAATATAAATCCAAACACCAATCCAATTTTTTTACTAACATTCAAATTGGCCCACTGTTGTTTCCCTGGAAATGCAGAGAGCTTCTTTAACGAACGCTCCCTTATTCTTTTTGTTCCTTCCCACATATGCTTTCCCCCGCTATTTGTAAGTCTAATTACCTCCTTTAGAGTAATTCATTTGACCTATAAAAGGCGGGTATTAACCAACTTTTAACAACACTTTTACATTCCTTAACATTTCTATCCACAAAAAAAAGCCCGTTTGCTTGGGCTTCTTTTGCTACTTAATGATTAAGATCATATAAATGGCCAGTCACTAAATAAATAATGTTTTCACTAATGTTTGTAATGTGATCACCGACGCGTTCGATGTTTCGACAAATGAACGAAAGCTCCGTAATTTGCTTTACGTCTGACGTGCGGATCGCCATTAGCTCCATAAGTTCCGTAATAATCTTTCCATACATCTCATCAACCGTATCATCTTTTGCAGCAATTTCTTTCGAGAAGTTGACGTCTTCTGAATAAAACGCTGTAACGGCATCTAATAACATCTGCTGAACAAACTGCATCATTTTTGGAATGTCCTCAATCGGCTTAATAAGAGGCTGATCTCCAATACGAAGCGTTGACTTTGCAATGTTCACCGCTAAGTCACCAATTCGCTCTACGTCCGATGAAATTTTAATCGCTACCACAATGCGTCGTAGATCAGAAGCTACGGGCGCCTGTTTCGCCATAACAGCAATCGCTTTATTATTAATATCTAATTCCATCTGATTAATAACATTATCTTCATCGAGTACTTGCTTTGCTTTTTGTAAATCTTGATGCTGAAGGCTGTAAATGGCTTTGTCTAATGCTTTTTGTGCGAGCTCTGCCATGTTTAGTAGTTGATCTCTTAATTGTTTAAGCTCCAAATCAAAACTTTTACGAACGTTCATTGCTCTCCACTCCCTGAGATGATTTACAAATCTATAAACCGATATTTATGGCTGTGTTGAATGACTTATCCAAATCGTCCGGTAATATAATCTTCTGTTTGCTTTTTCTCAGGATTCGAGAAAATTTTATCCGTTGCATCAATTTCTACAAGCTCACCCATTAAGAAAAAGGCTGTTTTGTCTGACACACGAGCAGCCTGCTGCATGTTGTGTGTCACCATCACGATCGTGTACTTTTTCTTCAACTCGAGCACAAGCTCTTCAATCTTAATCGTTGAAATAGGGTCTAGCGCAGACGTAGGCTCATCCATTAACAGTACATCTGGTTTTGTAGCAAGAGCACGCGCAATGCACAAGCGCTGCTGCTGTCCACCAGACAGCCCTAGAGCAGGAGCATCTAAGCGATCCTTTACTTCATCCCACAGTGCTACGTCCTTTAAGCTTTTTTCTACTAACTCATCAAGCTCTTTCTTCTTTTTAATTCCGTGAATTCGCGGCCCGTACGCAACGTTGTTATAGATTGACTGAGGGAAAGGGTTCCCTTTTTGGAACACCATTCCGACGTTTTTACGTAAATCTACAAGATCCACTTTTGAATCCAAAATATTCATTCCGTCGTAATTAATTTCACCGGACATTTTCACGCTAGGATTTGTGTTAATCATTAAGTTTAATGTTTTAATAAACGTTGATTTCCCGCATCCAGACGGACCGATAATCGCCGTAATTTCGTTTCGATAAATGGGAAAGCTAATATTCTTTAAAGCATGATTTGTTCCATACCATAAATTTAAATCCTTCATTTCAAAGGCTGCCGATTTCGTAGCCCGCTTTGTTAAAGTCTCAATCATATAAAAGCCTCCTTAACCGAATCTTCCAGAAATATAGTCTTCTGTTTGCTTTTGAGATGGACGTGTAAAAATTGTTTCTGTCTCATCATACTCTACTAAATCTCCGTTCAAGAAAAAGGCCGTTTTATCTGAAATACGAGAAGCCTGCTGCATGTTATGCGTCACGATAATAATGGAATACTCTTTCTTTAAATCGAGAATCAGCTCTTCAATCTTTGCGTTAGAAATAGGATCTAGCGCTGATGCTGGTTCATCTAGCAACAAGACCGTTGGCTTCATTGCAAGCGTTCGGGCGATACAAAGACGCTGCTGCTGTCCACCGGAGAGAGAAAGAGCCGAATCGTGAAGACGATCTTTGACTTCATCCCATAGCGCTGCTTTTCGTAAGCTTTCTTCAACAAGCTGATCTAAGTCGCCTTTTCGCTTCGTTCCAGCAAATTTTAACGCGTGAGTAATATTGTTATAAATGGACTTTGGAAATGGATTTGGCTTTTGAAACACCATTCCAATTTCTTTTCGAAGCTCAACTAGATTCACATCTCCGCGTAAAATATTTAAATCCTCATACATGATTTCTCCCTCTGCACGTGCTCCGGGGATTAAATCGTTCATGCGATTAATGCTTCGTAAAAACGTCGACTTTCCGCATCCAGATGGACCAATTAAAGCTGTTACCGCATGCTGATGGATATCAAATGAAATGGAATTGACCGCGCGCTTCTCACCATAATAAATGCTCAAATCACGAATTTTCAAAATGTGTGGCTGTGCGTTCACCATTTCTGCACGCTCATCAAGAACTGTGTTTCGTTCCAATTCCGCTACCATTTTTCCCATTGACAGAACCACCTATCTTTTAATTATTTTGATGCTGTTATTTTTTTATGAATAAAGCTACCGATAAATCGAGCTCCTAAATTGAAAATTAAGACTGATAATACAAGTACAGCCGAAGCGCCGTTTGCAACTTCTTTTACGTCTGGAATCAAGCCTTGTGTGTTAACGGCCCAGATATGAACAGCTAACGTTTCTGCCGGTCGGAAGATGTTAAGCGGTGACGTTGCAGAGAACGGATTCCAGTCGGCATAATTTAAGATTGGTGTGGTTTGTCCTGCTGTAAATAATAATGCGGCCGCTTCCCCAAACACACGTCCTGAAGCTAAAATGGCCCCTGTTAAAATAATGGGAAATGCACTTGGCAAGATAACGGTCTTAATCGTATGCCAGTGAGTGATACCTAAAGCCAAACTTGCTTCTTTTTGTTCTTTCGGAACAGAGCGAATCGCATCTTCACTTACACGAACCATAACAGGAATATTAAATACCGTTAGCGCTAGTGCACCACCGATGATGCTATATCCCCAGCCTGTAAGGTTAACGAACATAAGTAAACCGAACATCCCGATTACGATTGATGGAAGAGAAGCTAATACTTCAATACACGTACGAATAAAGTTTGTTACTTTTCCTGGCTTTGCGTACTCAGCCATATAGATGCCCCCGCCTACTCCAAGCGGTACCGTAATAAGCATCGTAATAATTAAAATATAAAAGGAGTTAAATAACTGATCGCGGATACCAGCACCCGCCATAATATTACTCGATGGAGTCGTTAAAAAGTTTCCAGAAATATGACTCACACCGTTGATTAAAATATACGAAAATAATCCAACGAGAATCGCAACGATGATAAAGGCAATTAATGAGAACACGCCCGTTGCAATTTTATCAGCTGTTCTACTATTCATTAAAACTTCCTCCTAGCAGATAAGTAACGGATAATCATGATGAAGATGAAAGACATCACTAGTAAGATTAAGCCCATTGACCATAGTACGTTGTTTTCTAAGCTTCCGAACGTTGTATGTCCCATGTTCAACGTAATAATCGTTGTTAAGGTAGCTGATGGATCTAAAATACTGCTAAATAAATTACGCGTATTACCAATAACCATTTGAACCGCTAATGCTTCACCAAATGCACGAGCCATCCCTAACACGACAGCTGTTAGTAATGATGGAAGCGCAGCTGGAATTAATACTTTACGAATCGTCTGCCAGCGTGTTGCACCGAGAGCATACGAACCTTCACGTAAGCTGTTTGGCAATGCGCTCATTGCATCTGTTGCAATGGTTGTAACCGTCGGTAAGATCATTACTGCAAGGACGATCATACCGGATAATAAACTAAAACCTAGTCCTCCAAAATGTTCACGAACAAATGGCACTAACACTGTAAGCCCTATGAATCCATAAACAACAGATGGAATACCAACTAATAATTCAATAACAGGCTGTAATACTTTTCGCCCCCATGAAGGTGCGATTTCTGTCATGAAAATAGCTCCACCTATTCCTAACGGTGCGGCAATTAATGCAGCTAATACGGTAACAGCAAATGATCCTAGAATGAACGGAACTGTACCATATTCAGGGGAATCCCCACTAGGATTCCAATTCGTACTGGTTAAGAACTCAATTGGACTTACATCATTTTTCACAAATGCTTGTAACCCCTTTGTTACTAAGAAAATCGTAATCGCAAGCGTTGCGATAATCATAATCGCTGCACAAATCATCACAATTACTTTTCCTCTTACTTCATCCAAACGCCTATTTTTACTTGAATTAATCAGCCTTTCGCTGGCTGTTAACTTTATCTGTCTCTCCATTTTTAACACTCCCAATAACGGTATAATAGGGTAAGTACCTGTTTTACACGCACTTACCCTAGAATATAGCTAGTTGTGATCCTCTTACTTGATGTTACCTTCTGCGTCACGTTCTACTTTCATATCACCTGCAGAAATGTATCCTTGTTTCGGAATAATGTTCTTTTTCACTTCATCATCATTCATCATGTAATCAAGGAACGCTTTTGCCAATTCGTTAGGCTCCCCTTTAGTGTAAGAATGCTCGTACGCCCAAACTGGGAATTTACCTGATTTTACGTTTTCTTCTGTTGCTTTTACGCCATCGATTGCAAGTGGTGTCACTTTATCATCTGTGAAGTATGAAAGAGCTAAGTAACCAACGGCACCTTTTGTTTCAGCAACGATCTTTTTAACTGTGTTTGAAGAATCTTCAGTGATTCCTTCTGCTGGAGTAGCACCATCTAAAGCAAATTTATTAAATACCGCGCGAGTACCTGAAGAATCAGGACGGTTTACAAGAACGATCTTTTGGTCTTTCCCGCCAACTTCTTTCCAGTTCGTCACTTTACCTGTAAACACTTTAATTAAGTCTTCTTTTGAAATTTCTTTAATTCCCACTTCTGGGTTAACAGCTGCTGTCATTCCTACAACTGCCACTTTATGATCAACTAGCTTATCAGCTGGGATACCTTCTTTTTCTTCAGCAAATACATCAGAGTTTCCGATTTGTACAGAACCTTCAGCAACCTGACTAAGACCTGTACCGCTTCCTCCGCCGTTAACTTGGATGCTAACTTTTGGATTCTTCGCCATAAACTGTTCAGCTGCTGCCGCTACTAAAGGCTGCATCGCACTAGAACCAGAAACTACTAACGAACCTGACAACTCTTTTCCTCCGCTTCCATTTGACTTGTCTGAATCTGAAGCGCTGTTCGAATTGCCACATGCTGCTGCAACTACCATCGTTAGTGCAAGCACTACAAGAAGAGTAAGACTTTTAAAGCGTTTCATTCAACAATTCCTCCCACGTTTGATCTCTTTGTATTTTGTTTCTTTCTACATTTCCTACAATAAAGCCCAAGTATTAATTGTGTTTGAAGGGAGTGTAAAGGTTTTGTAAATCCTATATCTATCGTATTAGTTAAAAGGTCACTAAACTGGAGACAACTTCCTTTCCCATCCCATTCGCATGGTGAAATTAAATAAGCAGACCAGTGAATTTCCCATATCCGAAACGCAAAAGGATCGTAGTGAAAGATGCGGAGACTCCTACGGGATGAGCGAGTCAGCTGAGATCCCGCAGGAAACGAAGTGACGAGGAAGCTCACCGCTCGCCCCGTGGAAAGCGAAGCAATCTGAAACGAAGATCCGGACCAATAAACCGATTTCTCTTTTAACAGCATTCCCCCTACCCTTCGTACTCACAACAAAAAAGTCCACCCATTAACAGGTGGACTCACTAACTCTTTATTGAATTTTACTCACTTCAGATTCAATGCTTTTAGAAGACGTTTTGACGGAATTTTGATTCGCTTGACCCTGCTCCTCTAATTCCTTCTCTCCCTGCTCCTTCAACTTAAAGTAAGCATCCAACGCATCGCGACCAATCTCACGACTAATTCCATTCGGAGACGTCGTGTACGCATTCGGTACTACGACCGCAAATGCAACCTCAGGATTGTTATAAGGAGCAAATCCAACTAACGTAGAATTGTACGTCGGCTTCCCATTATAAAACGCTTGGGCCGTGCCTGTTTTACCTGCTGGATCATAACTTACACCTCTAAAGTAATTATAAGCCGTACCGTGTGGCTCCTGATAAACCTTTTTCATTCCTTCTTGCACCTGCTTAATATACGACTCCTTCATCGTAATACGATTTAAAATCGTTGGTTCGGCATGATACAATACGTTGCTTGGCTCATTTTTGTCAACCGTTGGCTCACGAATTTCCTTCACAATTTGCGGCTTCATACGATATCCACCGTTCGCAATCGTTGAAATATACTGCGCCATTTCAAGAGGTGTGTACGTGTCATACTGACCGATCGCAAAGTCAAGCGCTAAACCTGGTGTATGACTTTTCCCTTTGTAACCTGTCATCTCTTGTGGAAGATCAATCCCTGTCTTCACCCCAAGACCAAACTGGCTATAATATTGGCGCATCTCCTCAAAAATGGACGGACGAATATTTAATGAACCGTTGTACTTATAATCTGCGCCAGCCATTCGCATAATCGTCTTAAACATAAATACGTTTGACGACTCTTTTAAGGCACGCTGCAAATTAATAGGACCCATATTATGAGTCGACTTTTTCTCTTTTGTTCCTTTAAACTTAATCGGCGCATCGACTAAAAGCGTACTAGGCGTAATAGCTCCCGAATCAAGCCCTGCTAGCACTGTAGCCCCCTTAACCGCTGAACCCATTGCGTAAGCGGACGTCATATTACCAAGAGCAAAATCCTTCATTTCCATTTGACCAGTGTCAGGATTTTTCACAAGGCGTTTGCCCGCCATCGTCAGAACTTCTCCTGTACGCGGATCCATCATGACAATGAACGCACGATCTAAATATTGCGTCGTAGGCTTGGCTTTCGTTTTACGAAGCTCCTTCTCAATAGACTGTTCAACTGCTGTTTGCAGCGCCACATCAATTGTTAACGAAATATCCTTCCCGCGCTGTCCTTTATCAATCGTCACTTGATCAACAATATTCCCCGCACGGTCTTCAATATCTTTTGTTTGAGACTTTTCGCCTCGTAAAATGCTCTCGTACTGCTTTTCAATGTAGCTTGTGCCCACCTGCTCATTTCGACTGTATCCTTTAGAGAGGTAATAGTCTAAACTATCAAGAGGAATTCCTTCATTCGTAGACGAGATATTTCCAAAGAGGGTACGTAGCGTATCATTAAACACATAGTCACGATCCCAGTAAGTTGTCGTGTCTATACCTGGAAGCTCAGCCAGATGCTCACTCACTAATGCATACTCTTTTGGTGTCACACCCTCGTTCTTAATCGTTTGAGTTGTTTGCGTGTAGCCGCTATCCATTTCCCGTTTAATCGCGATGACCTCAAGCTCTTGTTTAGAAATGGACTGCAAATCCTTTTCAGTAATACGATCTAACTGCTTGTCGTAAATTTGCTTGTCCGTTAACTTGTTGTCACTAAACAACGCCCATTCTTTTTTCGTAATTTTTTGCTTCGCCTGCTTTGGGCGTGTTTGTAGCCAGTAATCTTTTTGATCACGTTCTGTTACTTTGCTCGTGTCTTTGTCGATATACTGAGCTAATTTCCGTGCGACACGCAGACGATCTTCCTGTGTCGTATTTGAGTAACGCGTATATGTAATGGCATTGAGCGGTTGATTATCAACCATTACACGATTGTAGCGGTCGAATATCTCACCTCGAGGCACGGGATTATTAATCGTTTTATCCTCTGTTTTTTCTACCTGTTTTTCATACGTTTTTCCATTCACAATTTGAACGATTCCTAACCGTAAAATCAAGGTGGAAAACAGGAGAAAAACAACCAAAAAAAGGACATTTAATCTGCCCGTTAGATGGGTTTTCTTTTTTTTCTTTTTCTTCATTTCAACACCTGCAATTCTACATTTTCCTCTAGTAGTACTATACAGGAGGTTGTTACGACTGAAAAGGAAAACCCCCTACCTTATAGAAAGAATAAGACCTGTCGATCACAAAACATACTTTTTTTGTCACAAACATAAGAAAAAAGAATAACCTCCCGTTTGCCCGAAGAACGTTTGTCTTCGACACGAGAGGCTTTTAAGAGCTAGACAGGTGATTCACCGTCCCCTTCGTTCAAAATAGGTGTAGGTGCTTTCGGTTGCGTAATTTCTTGCGAAGCTTGTTCTTCTTTTAATACGGATACATGGCGGACAAAGAAGTAGATGCACGTATGCCCCGCCCCTACAATAGCTAGTAAGACAGGAACACTAATACGTTCGTTAAAAAAGGCCACCGCGATAATAAAACCAATAATCGATGTCATACGCCCCATATTTAAAAAGAGCTCTCTCACAACGATAAATTCAATACGCTTTTTCCCTACATCTTGACACCTTCCAATCACATCATACGTTAAAGATGTGTAAGGGATAAGAAGCATAGGATAAGCTACAGCAATACAAATGGCATATAGAATTAAATTTACAAAGGAAAGATGAACAATTAAAAGGTAGACGGAAGCATATAGAATGAGTCCACCTGTTAAGATCGCCTTTAAACGGTGCTTTTTCTTCAATAGCCTTGAAACAAAGTAATAGCCTAAAAACGCAACAGCGGAGTTCACTAGTCCAAATGTTCCAAGCGCTAGTTCACTGCCCGTCGTAATAAATACCAACACTGAAACAACAAAGATAAACGTTCCCTCTCTTAATCCTTGAAAGAAATGAGCGTTTAATACAAGCTTCCAATCACGATTGGTTGTTCGTTCTGCAAGAACCTCTTTTAAGTAGTAATGACCTTCTGCAGCACGCCTTTGAAGAAAAAAGCTTGTAATGACAGCTCCTACAAAAAGAGCCAACGAAATTCCAAACACGACATTGTATCCACTAAAGCGAAACAGAGTGGAGATGATTACACCGGCCACAATGGGCCCAATCATACCAGCGGAAGAGTTTAGAATCCCTAAAAACCCGTTAAAAAAATCTCTTGTTTCTGGCTCCGTAATTTCAAACGTTAACACGTTAAACGCTAGCCAATAAAATCCGGCTCCAATTCCTTGAATTGCTCCAAACAGCACTAAAAACTGGTGAGCATGTTCCCCAAATACTAACACAGCAATGTAGAAGGCTGCCAAAAAGGAGACACCGAGCCGTAAAACAACCACTCGATCAATTTTTTTTGCCAATTTCCCAGCCAATAAAAAGGTAAGCGGTTGAAACGTTACAATCGATAAATTATAAATACCGATGTCCAACAATTCACCAGACTGTTTCCACAAATATATATTCACAAATGAATTAGATAGCGCAATACTTAATGCATATAATCCTCCAATGGTTAAGAGCAAAAGTAAGTCTTTGCTTACTTCAACTTCACCCATTACTTTCTTTAAAACACTCATGATAAAAACCCCTTTTTTCTTCTCCACTATAGTGTGTGGAAAAGAAAAGGAGTTATGTAAAAAGGATTTATTGGAAAACAAAAGCCGGCAGAAGTTTCTGCCGGCTTTTGTTCATAAGTAAAACTTATTTAGCGTTAGCGTAAAGTTTTGAAACCTCATCCCAGTTTACTACGTTCCAGAATGCTGAAATGTAGTCAGGGCGACGGTTTTGGTAGTTTAAGTAGTATGCGTGCTCCCAAACGTCTAAGCCTAGGATAGGTGTTTTACCTTCCATTAATGGGCTGTCTTGGTTTGGAGTGCTTGTTACTTCAAGCTCACCGTTGTTTACTACTAGCCAAGCCCAACCAGAACCGAAACGGCCTTTAGCAGCGTTTGCGAATTCTTCTTTGAACTCGTCTAAGCTACCGAATTTAGAGCTGATTGCGTCAGCTAATTCACCAGTTGGAGCACCGCCACCGTTTGGAGAAAGTAATGTCCAGAATAAGCTGTGGTTAGCATGTCCACCACCGTTGTTACGTACTGCTGTACGTACTGCCTCTGGTAAAGCTTCTAGATCAGAAATTAATTCTTCAACGCTTTTACCAGCTAGGTCATCATGACCATCTAACGCGCTGTTTAAGTTTGTTACGTATGTGTTGTGATGTTTTGTGTGATGAATGTTCATCGTTTCTTTGTCAATGTGTGGTTCTAGTGCATCATAAGCGTAAGGTAATTGTGGTAATTCGTAAGCCATAATTAATTTCCTCCTTCAATGTATGTACCTAATTTGAGGTGATTAACACCTTTTAAAGTAAGATTAGCAAATTCAGGCTATTGTTTCAAACAATTTGCCTAAAAGATTGCTTAACGACTATATAATTTCCACTTACCCTCAATGTATACCTGCTAAACACGTTGAAATTTAAAAAAGAAGCAGCGGCCATCGCCACTGCTTCTTTACGTCTATTAAAAGAAAAGATGTAAGATTTGATACACAAGCGCCGCCATAATTGCTGAAACTGGCAGTGTGATAATCCACGTAATAACAATACGCTGTGCTACGCCCCATTTTACACCTTTGACACGTTGAGCAGAACCAACACCCATGATCGCAGATGAAATAACGTGCGTTGTACTTACTGGTAGGTGCACTGTTGTGGCACCGAAAATAATCATTGCAGAAGATAAATCTGCTGCCGCACCGTTAACGGGACGGATTTTCATGATCTTTCCACCAACGGTTTTGATGATTTTCCATCCACCAATGGATGTCCCAATCCCCATTGCAAGAGCTGCTGAAATACGCACCCAGAACGGGATTGTATCGCTTGATGTGTGCATTCCTGCTGAGATAAGAGCCATTGTGATAATCCCCATCGCTTTTTGCGCATCATTCGTTCCGTGTGTGAATGATTGCAGGGCCGCTGTGAAAATTTGGAACGTACGGAAGCCACGATTTGTTTTTTCCAGATTGAAGTTTTTGAACACAAAACGGAAAATCGTCATGACGATAAATCCTATTGCCAAGGCAAGGAATGGAGAAAGAATAAGTGCCTCTAGGATTTTAATAAATCCATCGTAGTTCAACACTTTAAATCCTGCCGCTGAAACCGCAGCACCTGCAACCGAACCGATGATTGCATGCGAAGAACTACTTGGAATTCCGAAATACCATGTAACTAAGTTCCAAATGATCGCAGAAATTAATCCAGATAAAATAACAATGGAACCATTTTGTAATGCGAATGGGTCAACGATGTCTTTTGTAATGGTTGTGGCAACACCTGTAAAAGTTAACGCCCCTACTAAGTTCATCGTTGCTGCCAAGATGATTGCAATACGCGGAGACAATGCGCGCGTTGAAACTGATGTTGCAATCGCATTTGCCGTGTCATGGAAACCGTTAATAAAGTCAAATGCCAAGGCAAAAATAACGATTAGAATGGTTAAAAGCAATACCGTATCCATAAATAAACTCCTTACGCGTTTCTCATGATAATTGTATCTAACGTATTGGCTACATCTTCACAGCTATCCGCGATATCTTCAAGCATTTCATATAGCTCTTTAATTTTAATTAATTGAATCGGATCTTTTTGAATAACAAACAAGTTTTTAATCGATGAACGCAACAACTCATCACAGCGAGACTCAATATCTTTAATTTCGATACCATGCTTACGCATTTCGCCAAGCTTCTTGCTTGCTAATAATTCGATCGCTTTTGAAATTTCAATGGATGCTTGATGGATCAGAGCAAAGAATTTTTTCATGTAGTCATCTGTTTCTGTGACAGAATACATTTCTAAACGAGCTACCCACTGTTCTAAGCCGTCTAATACATCATCCATCTTCATTGCTAATTGTAGGATATCCTCGCGCTCAATTGGTGTAATGAACGTCTTATTTAGTGCCACAATTAATTCGTGAATATAAGAATCACCTTTATGTTCGTAGTTCTTCATTACTTCTGCAAATTCTTTTAAATCACTTGCATTTTTAATGTTGTAATCAACGAAGAAATGTGTGGATTCTTTCATGTTAGCGGAAATTTTCGATAACATTTCGAAAAACACATCTTTTTTTGGTGAAAAAATCATAGGAAACCCTCCAAAAATTTATATATATATTTAAGAACCAACTGCTCACATTTTATCAGATCATGTCGAATTTACAATCGGTTTATTTAAAATTTACAAACTCTTAACAATTCCATTAACAATTCGTCGTGCCTTGCTTTTATCGTGCCACAAAACAAGAATTTATTGCATAAAAAAAAAGACAAGCATCTGCTTCCCTTTTGAAATGTATATGTAATATGGAGGAGGAAGGGGGATTCGAACCCCCGCGGGCTGTTACACCCCTGTCGGTTTTCAAGACCGATCCCTTCAGCCGGACTTGGGTATTCCTCCGTGCTATAATGGTGGACCCTGCAGGACTCGAACCTGCGACCGGACGGTTATGAGCCGTCTGCTCTAACCAGCTGAGCTAAGGGTCCTATATGGCTCCACAGGCAGGACTCGAACCTGCGACCGATCGGTTAACAGCCGATAGCTCTACCACTGAGCTACTGTGGAACGTAATCATTCAAAATATGTAGTAAATAGCGGCGGAGGGGATCGAACCCCCGACCTCACGGGTATGAACCGTACGCTCTAGCCAGCTGAGCTACACCGCCATATGGCTCCACAGGCAGGACTCGAACCTGCGACCGATCGGTTAACAGCCGATAGCTCTACCACTGAGCTACTGTGGAAAAATCACAATTATGTAACGACATTAAAAATTTACCATGAATACTTTCCCCTGTCAACACGTTATTTTAATACAGCATATAAGAAATAGCCCACCATGAACAGCTGAATAAGCCCCTTCGTTAATACACCACTAAAAAAGCCAATTAATGATCCAACGCCTACCATAAATGCTTCTTTTAATGAACGTCTTTTGAAAATGAGCTCTGCAAGAACAGCCCCAACAAAAGGTCCGATAACAATTCCCACGATCGGTATAATAAATGGTCCAACAAGCAGCCCAATCGTACTTCCCCACACCCCAGCTTTTGTTCCCCCGTATTTTTTCACTCCGACTAAATTCGCTAAATAATCGGCAAGGAACAGCGCAATGGTAAGAAATCCTTGAACAAACCAGAACACAACGCTATAAGAAGCGAATCCGTAAAACAGTCCGTACAAAATAAAGCCAATGGCTACAAATAATACGCTAGGAATGATCGGGTACACTAGTCCTACAAACGCAATTAAAAAAGAGACACTGATTAAGATCCAATATAAAATATCCATTTGTCACCTCCATAACTTTCTTTTTATTATAGTATACACCCCCTCTAAAAGAAATATTTGCTATTATACGTCCCATAAAATTGCGAATATTCCCTTGTCTTTTCCCCCTCTTCTTTTTACAATTAAAGGGATAGGAGGAGGAAAAATGAATATCCTTCAACAGACGCTTTACAGCCTTTATTCACCTAAAAAAATCGCTCTTTTTCGTTTACTAAGTATCGGTCGGGTATTAAAGATGGGATTTTTTCTTGTCTTACTTTCACTTATCCCTTTTTTCATTTTCTTTTCTCAGACGGTTTTATCCGGATACGCTGAATTTCAATCGTTTCTCTCCAAGCATCCTCATTCTTTCGTCATTAAAGATGGAGATCTTGTTTCTTCTAGTGAAAAAACCATCACTCTTTCAAAAAAGAAGATGATTTATTTTATAGATGGAAAGCATTCTATAGAGGATCTCACCTTATCATCCCGAGAAGCCATTGGATTATCAAAAGACGGATTCGTCATTAAATCCAACAATCAAACTCAAGTATATTCGTATTATTTATTAGGCAATAAACCGTTAACTGGTGATCAGGTAGCCGATAAGCTTCAAGAATTTAAAACCTTTACTTATTTCCTTTTACCTCTTTATTTCGTTCTCGTTTATCTTTTTTCAGCCATGATGAAGTTTATTGGTATCAGCTTGTTTGGTTTCGTTGCAATGGCTGTAGCAAAGTTGTTCAAGCGTACCCTTATCTACAAACAGCTGTGGACGATCTCTTTATATAGCACAACGTTCTCAACGGTCTTGTTTTCCTTGCTTTCTTTAATAGGAATTTATACGCCACAGGTGTCCATCCTACATATCGGCGTTTCACTCCTATTTATCGTAATGAGTATTAAATCCGTCCCCGCGAAAAAGTCAAAGGCGCCGAACAAACAGCTTCCTGCTTAATCGGCGCTTTTTTCTGTGCTCAAATTCTCTCCTAAAAAAGGATTCCCAGCGACTTACGTTGAACATGTAGCTGTATTCGTTTGTTTACACCTCAAAGACCCCACTCATACATCTTCTTGGACAGGCATACGTTGTATTAATGATGCATTTGCAGGAGGATAAGATGAAAAAACTGATAATCCTAGTCGTATGTTTGTTTTTCGCTTTTATTATCTACCACGATATCGCAAAAGGGACATTACCTATTACCGCAACGACAGCTTCTGCTCCTGTTTACAAATCAACTGAAAAAGCTGCGAAGAAAACTAAAAATGCTTCCTACGTCACCGTAAAAATCCAGCCTGGTGATACCGTATTGTCGATCATCGAAGAAGTGAATAAAGACACGCGGTCTATTCCTATGCAACGTATCATTTCAGACTTTTCAGGGCTAAATAAGCAGACAACGCCTGATAAAATTCAGGTAGGCAAAACCTATAAATTTCCGATTTACAGTAAATAACAGCTTATTTCTTGTCAACATCGAGAAAACATTGATACAATATCAATTGGTTTCAGATTTTATACTAGTTATTTTCTCTACAAAGCGTTATTCTAGTAGGTGAATCAATTATTTGATTTAGGTTTAAAGGAGAGATTAACACGTGAGTGAAATTATACATCGTACAAAAACACGCCCCGTTAAAGTAGGTAATTTAACGATTGGCGGTAATGACCAAGTAGTTATTCAAAGTATGACCACAACGAAAACACATGATGTGGAAGCAACAGTAGCTGAAATTAAACGTTTAGAAGAAGCAGGATGCCAAATTGTTCGCGTTGCTTGTCCTGATGAGCGTGCTGCAGATGCCATTCCTGAAATTAAAAAACGTATTAATATTCCGCTTGTTGTTGATATTCACTTCGACTATCGCCTAGCGCTAAAAGCAATTGAAGGCGGAGCAGATAAAATCCGTATTAACCCGGGTAATATCGGTCGTCGTGAAAAAGTAGAAGCAGTTGTAAAAGCAGCAAAAGAACGCGGAGTACCAATTCGTATTGGTGTTAATGCTGGTTCCCTAGAACGCCGTATCCTTGAGAAGTATGGCTACCCAACAGCAGATGGAATGGTTGAAAGTGCCCTTCATCACATTAAAATTTTAGAAGACCTTGATTTTCACGATATCATCGTGTCCATGAAGGCTTCGGACGTTAATTTGGCAATTGAAGCGTACGAAAAAGCTGCAAAAGCGTTTGATTACCCTCTACACTTAGGGATCACAGAATCTGGAACGCTTTTCGCTGGAACAGTAAAAAGTGCTGCTGGTTTAGGTGCAATCCTTTCAAAAGGAATCGGAAACACAGTACGTATTTCCTTAAGTGCTGACCCAGTAGAAGAAGTGAAAGTCGCAAAAGAATTATTAAAATCATTCGGTCTTGCGGCAAATGCACCGACACTAATTTCTTGTCCGACATGTGGACGTATTGAAATTGACTTAATCAGCATTGCGAATGAAGTAGAAGAGTACATCTCTTCGATTAAAGCACCGATTAAAGTAGCTGTACTTGGCTGCGCAGTTAACGGACCTGGTGAGGCTCGTGAAGCTGATATCGGTATCGCAGGGGCACGTGGCGAAGGACTGTTGTTCCGTCATGGTAAAACGGTACGTAAAGTACCTGAAGAAACAATGGTGGAAGAACTGAAAAAAGAAATCGACATACTTGCTGAAGCGCATTATGCTAAGCAAGCTGCTGAAGCTGAGAACGCACAAAAAGCTTAAACGAAAAAAACGGAGACAAAGGTCTCCGTTTTTTTTCGTTTAAAAGAATGGCAAAATGAAAATGCCGATTACTAAAGATACAATTCCAATTCCAATTGACCAAGCTCCTAGTGCATGTGCTCCTTTTCGTCTCGCGATAAATCCTAAAATGATACCTGCGGCACCAAGGATAACCGGCAAGAAAAACAGAGACAGAATTGCAGCGGCAATTGCTAAATACCCGTATACTTTCCCTTCCTCTGCTCCGTCACGGTCGATATCGTGATCACGATCGAGGTCACGATCATACTCACGTTCACGTGCAGTGGTTGGCACAGCATACTCAGCGGCTGTTTCTTCCATGAAATCTGGTTCATGGTCTTTTATATCACGCTCATAGCGTTTATGTTCATCATACTTCTGATCCATTCGTCTATCCCTCTCTTTCTTAGTAAGGATCATCTTTAGTATTTGATGAACGCACGTAATTATAGTTGTAAATGTTTGCTTAATTCGGGAACGCTTTTCTAAAAACCATCTGTGTTACAATATGGTTGGACATTTTATATCGAATTTTTTATCAAAAAAAGGAGTGCAGCTATTTTGAATAAGCGCTTTGGAATTGATATTGACGGTACGGTCACTTCTCCGTCAACTTTTATTCCCTATCTCAATAAATCGTTTAATTTATCATTAACCCTTGAAGATATTACCGAGTACGATTTAGTACCAATCGTGAAGGTTCCTGAACAGGAATTAGCGGATTGGTTCTTAAAGAACGAAGCGGAAATTTATGAAAATGCCCCACTTGCAGAACAAGCGAAGGATGTGTTAGTAAATTGGGGCAAAGAGCATGAACTCGTCTTCATTAGCGCACGTCATGATGCCCTATTAGACGTTACAAAGAAATGGTTCAGCAACCATGAAATTGCTTATAACCATATTGACTTGATCGGGTCTCACAACAAAATTGAGGCAGCTAAAACATATGACATTGATGTATTTTTCGAGGATAAGCACGATAACGCTTGCGATATTAGCGAAGAGTGCAACATTCCAGTCTTATTATTTGATACTCCCTATAACCGTCTCCCAACGCCTAAAAACGTTGTACGTGTCTACAACTGGGCAGAAGCGAACGATTGGATTCAAAGCTGGCTTAAAATACAATAAAAAAACGAGGCAGCTGCCTCGTTTTTTTTATGCAATACATTCCTGACATCGTCCATAAATCTCAAATTTATGACCGGTAATTTCACATCCGTTTAAATCTTGGCTAATCTGCTCCATCGGGCAAACTGCAATTTCAGCCGTCTTTCCGCAGTCCAAGCAAATAAAATGATGGTGGTGATGACTTGTTGCACACTGAAAGCGGAAGTTTTTTTCACCCGAAAGCTCTGTCATTTCTAAAATGCCTAACTCAGCAAACAGTGCTAAATTACGATAAATCGTATCAAAGCTTAATCCAGGATAATCCCCTTTCATATGGTCAAGTACATCTTTTGCTGTTAGATATTTGTTCGTTGTCGCAAACAGCTCTAACATATCTTCACGTTTTCCCGTATGTTTGTATCCTTTGTCTTTTAGCAACACAATGGCTTCGGATAAATTCATTTTCGTCCACCTCGCCCTTTATTAATTAAAATAGAAATAACTAAAATGAGAATCGCTAAAATAACGATTGTTCCCCCAGGTGCTAAATCTAAGTAGTAAGCAGAGAACAAACCACCTACAACCGAAATTTCACCAAAGATAATAGCAAATACGATCGTTTGCTTAAATCCATTTGCTAGTCGAATACTTGCCGCAACCGGGAGCGTCATGAGCGCTGACACTAACAGGACTCCGACAATTCGCATAGATGATGCGATAACTAATGCTACCATAAGAATGAATACAAAGTGAATACCGCGTGCTTTTACGCCAGATGCGGCGGCATGTTCCTCATCAAATGATAAAACAAATAGTTCTTTATAAAACAAGATAATAACCGCAATGACGAAAATAGCGATACCGATAATCGTCCATAAATCAGCACGGCTTACCGCACTAACGCTTCCAAATAAATAATTAAACAAATCATTGTTAAAGCCGTCTGCTAGAGAGATGAGTAGTACACTGACCCCAATTCCCCCTGATAAAATAATTGGAATCGCGAGCTCTTGATAATGCTTGTACACTCGGCGTAGCTTTTCAATAAACAGCGATCCGATGACGGAGAAGATCATTCCCATGTAAATCGGTGTGACCCCTGCCATAACACCAAATTTTTTCTCTAGTAGTACGCTCGCTGAAATTCCGGCAAGCGTGACGTGACTTAATGCATCTGCTATGAGCGACAATCGCCTGACAACGATAAAAACTCCTAGAAGCGGTGCAATAAGCCCGATAATAATTCCTGCCAAAAAAGCATTTCGCAAAAATTCAAATTGAAACAAACTCGAAATCATACTGGCTGTCCTCCATGATCATGTGTTAAAACGTGCACGTGATGACCATAAAATGCGGACAGCTCATGCTGACATAAATGTTCATACTCTTCTGTTTCACCATGGAAATGTAGTTCCTTATTTAAGCATGCAACGTGCGTGACCTTCTCCGTAATTGTACCCGTATCATGTGTAACAAGCAGAAGCGTAAGACCATGATTTTTATGCAAATTCTCTAATAGCGTGTAGAAATTATCGACGTTTTGGCTATCGATTCCAACCGTAGGTTCATCTAAAATAAGGAGCTCTGGTTCACTTACTAACGCTCGTGCGATAAAGACGCGCTGCTGTTGACCACCTGACAGCTCACCGATATTCCGACGTACAAAATCACTCATTCCGACTGCTTCAATAGCATCTAATACTTTTTGTTTATGATTTTTATTCATAAAACTAAACAAACCAATTTTAGATGTTAAGCCTGTTGCTACGACTTCAAATACGGAGGCTGGAAAACCGGTATTAAAGCTATTTGCTTTTTGAGAGACGAATCCGATCTTACTCCAGTCACGAAATTTTGATATATCTTGTCCGAATAAGCGAATGGTTCCTTGCTGTGGCTTATGAAGACCTAAAATACATTTAATTAACGTTGATTTACCTGACCCGTTTGGCCCTACTAAACCTAGAAATGACCCCTTTGGTATAGAAAGCGTAATGTTATCTAATACCGTTTGGCGATCGTATTGAAATGACACGTGATCAATTTCAATGATATGTTCATTCATTTTATCATCACCATACTTTTTATTTTTACCTTTTTAAGAATCGTTACGATTTACTTTATAAACAATAATCAAGTATACAGCCACACGCTACATTTGTAAACCATCTTTTATTTTCTACGTTTTTTTAATGAATTTAGGCACATCTTTCGCTCTTCCCCCATACAATGATACATAACAAGGAGGGCGAATGATGAGAATCTTTCAACAAATTATCAACAACAAAGTCAATAACATTTCTGTGAAAGAACTGCTAAGCTTTAGCAAACAGTACAAGGTGCACTTAACCGAGGACCAGGCGCGTAAGCTTGTCGGCATTATTCGTGAACGGCCGATTGATATATACAACACCGCTGATCGCCAAGACCTACTTAAAAAAGTAGCTCGCGTTACGAATTACGAAACAGCTCAAAAGGTTCAAGAACTGTTTGATCAAATCGCACGCTAATAAAAAAATCCCTCTTTCTTGAGAGGGATTTTTCCATTAGCTCATTAATTTATTTTGTAGCTCTTCGTCAAATGTTTTCGCACGGAGCATTTCAATTTCTAATTTATAAGGTGCCTTTTTGTTTTTCTTATCTGTTCCTACATATGGTGTTTCTAAAATTTTCGGAACATCTGCTAGCGCTTCGTGATGCACAATATAGTTGAGCGCTTGGAAACCAATATGACCAAACCCAATGTTCTCATGACGGTCTTTACTTGCCCCCATTGGATTTTTGCTGTCATTTACGTGTAGCACTTTAATACGATCGATCCCAACCGTTTTATCAAAATGATTTAATACCCCGTCAAAATCATTAATTAAATCATATCCTGCATCATGCGTATGACACGTATCAAAGCAAACGGAAAGCTTCTCATTGTGCGTTACACCTGCAATAATTTGAGCGATTTCCTCAAAGGAACGACCGCACTCAGAGCCTTTTCCAGCCATTGTCTCTAATGCGATTTGCACTTCTTGATCGGGTGTTAGTACTTCGTTTAATCCTTTAATGATTTGCTGAATTCCAGCCTCAGCGCCTGCTCCTACGTGTGCCCCTGGATGAAGGACAATTTGCTTTGCTCCTAAAGCAGCCGTACGCTCAATTTCAGAACGTAAAAATTCTACTCCTAATTCGTACGTAGCAGGGTTTGTAGTATTGCCCACGTTAATAATATACGGTGCATGAACAACGATATTATCAATTCCATGCTCTTTCATATGCGCTTGACCAGCAGCAATGTTTAGCTCTTCAATTTTTTTACGGCGGGTATTTTGCGGTGCACCTGTGTAAATCATGAACGTGTTTGCTCCGTATGATGCCGCTTCTTCACTCGCACCTAACAGCATCTTTTTCCCACTCATTGATACATGAGATCCAATCTTCAACATGAACGACCACTCCTTTTTCTTTATCGATTCATGAAAAAGCCTTTTAAGACCGTAACGTCCTAAAAGGCATTCACATTACTTGTTACGCGTGCTACGTTTTTGTTTCTTTACGTATTTCTCAATTTCATGCTCGCGCTTTTTCTTATATCCAGGTTTAACCTTTTTCGGTTTTTTAATAAGTTTACGAGCCGTTACGTCAGCTTCGTCCACTTTCTTTTTACGGTTTTTACGACGATTGCGATCCTCAATGTTTGTCCATTGACCGTTTTGAATATCACGGTTTACGAATTGAATGTCCATTTTTTCTAAACGTGCAATCGCATCCTCATCACTTGATGAGAAGATTGTTGTTGCAATTCCAGAATATCCAGCGCGTGCTGTTCGTCCTACACGGTGAATATAGAAGTCTAGGTCAGAAGGAAGCTCATAGTTGATAACATGACTCACACCTTCAATATCAATACCACGTGCCGCAAGATCTGTTGCGACTACATATTGAAACTCTAGGTCTGTAATTTGCTTCATCATTTTTTTACGCTCACGCGGGCTTAAGTCTCCGTGAATACGTCCAACACGCATTCCTTTGGCTTCTAGACCACGTGCTACTTCTTCTGCTTTCTTTTTCGTATTCGTAAACACAATCGCTAAATACGGATTATACGATAAAAGAATATCCTGAAGTAAGTTCACTTTGTTACGGTGGCGCTCAGGCACAAGTACATGCTCAATTTTTTCAGCCGTTGCTCGTTTTGGTGCAACGTGCGTGTATTTTGGATTTTCAAGATACTTCTTTAAAAACGGCTTTAATTTCTCAGGAATCGTTGCTGAGAAAACAAGCATTTGAATTTGTTCTGGCATTTTTGCTCCGATACGATCCACATCTTGAATAAAGCCCATGTCTAGCATTAAATCGGCTTCATCGACGACTAGTGCTTTTGCGTTGTGAATAAATAACGCTTGGTCATATACTAGATCAGCAATGCGTCCAGGTGTTCCAACTACGATTTGAGGCTGCGTTTTTAATTTTTCAATTGTACGCTGCTTGTCCGTTCCTCCGATAAAGCATTTCGCAGTAATCGGTGCATCCGGCTCACAAAAATTCGTGATTTTTACTACCTCTTTGTAAATTTGTGAAGCGAGCTCACGAGTCGGTGCTGTAATAATTACCTGTACCTCTTGTTGCGTAGGATCAACGTTTTGTAAAAGCGGCAGCAAATAAGCGTGCGTTTTACCTGTTCCAGTCTGTGATTGACCGATCGCACTTTCTCCTTTTAATAACGAAGGAATTAAGCGCTCCTGAATCTCAGTTGGCTGCTTGAACCCTAATTTTTCAACTGCTTGTATAATAAATGGCCGAAAATCAAAACGGTCAAAATTCGTTTTTGTCATTTTTTTCTCCTTTTTACTTCTAAATTACGTTCCTATAAGTAAACACAGTATATGATTATAATCGATTTTTTTCAAGCTGACTACCAAAGTTACTGAATTAAACGATGTTCGACAAACATTTATCTCCGCTTTGCATAAGATAATAATGGTCATTTGACTCAATATAAGGAGGTGCTCGACATGCTCGGAAACAGACAGCCCTTTCCACCCCAAATGCAAAACCGTATGATGCCCAATCAAATGCCTAATCAAATGATGAACCCGATGATGCAGCGTCAGATGATGCAGGGACAAAATCCGATGATGCATAACATGCAGCAGATGCAAAATCAGTTTCATCCCCCATACCCTTATCAACAGCAGCAGCCACAGATGCGCAACCGAGGCGGAGTGCTATCAAAAATTTTCAATCGCAACCAAAATCAAGGGCAACAACCGTTTGTGAACAATCAATCTTCGTTTGCTGACAACCGTGGAATCGGTAGTGGACTCAGCGGCATCGGAGGATTAGGTAGCGCTGCTGGAAGTGGTTCAGGAGGTTTAGGTGGCCTGATAGGTGGGTTTCGAAATTTAACTAGCGCATCCTCTCTTTCATCGATGCTTGGAAATGTTCAAGGCGTAATGAAAACAGCGGAATCGTTTCTACCAATGGTTCAGCAATATGGACCGATGGTGAAAAATTTACCTGCTATGTACAAAATCTATCAAGCGCTCAAAACAGACGACAGTGATACGTCCACATCTGAAGAGAAAAAAGAAACGAAGGCAGCTGGGAAAGCGGAAAAGGTGCTTCCTGCATCGAAAGAGGAAACTGAATACGAAGAGTTTCTAGACGATTTTGCAGGAAAACAAAATCAGGGCTCTTCACGTCCACGCCTCTACACGCAAACTACTCGTCCATAATTGATTAGCTTTGTATTATCTTCTTATCTCCTTTATAATAGAACCGAGTTAAGCTGTTAAGCTGTTCGGACATCTATAAGGGAGGATGTTTATTGTTTATGGAAATTATTAAAATCGCCCCACGTGGTTATTGCTATGGCGTAGTTGATGCAATGGTAATTGCTCGAAATGCGGCGTTAGATACAACACTACCAAGACCTATTTATATATTAGGAATGATTGTTCATAATAAACACGTCACAGATGCGTTTGAAGCAGACGGAATCATCACATTAGACGGCGCAAACCGTTTGGAGATTTTAGATCAAATTAACGAAGGAACCGTTATTTTTACTGCGCACGGTGTTTCACCTGAAGTGAAAAAACGCGCAAAAGAAAAAGGCCTTTTTACGATTGATGCTACATGTCCAGACGTAACGAAAACACACGATTTAATTGTGGAGAAAGAAAAGCAAGGCTACGAAGTCATTTACATCGGCAAAAAAGGCCATCCGGAGCCTGAAGGTGCTGTCGGCATCGCTCCTCATATCGTGCACCTTGTGGAAAACGCACAAGATGTAGAAAAACTCTCTATTCAGCGAGACAAAATCATTGTCACAAACCAGACAACGATGAGTCAGTGGGACGTTTTAGACATTATGGATAAAATTAAAGAAAAATATCCTCACGTTGAAATACACAAGGAAATTTGCTTAGCGACTCAAGTACGTCAAGAAGCGGTGGCAGAGCAAGCTACTGAAGCGGACGTGACCATTGTGGTTGGGGACCCGAAAAGTAATAACTCCAATCGTCTCGCTCAAGTATCAGAGCAAATCGCCGGTACAAAAGCATATCGTGTATCAGACGTGACGGAAATTGAAATTGAGTGGCTAAAAGGAGCGAAGACTGTTGCTGTAACAGCTGGCGCTTCAACTCCTACACCCATTACAAAAGAAGTCATTAAGTTTTTAGAAGCCTTTGATGGGGAAAAAGAAGAAACGTGGACACGCGAACGCTCTGTTCCACTTTCTAAAATCTTACCAAAGGTCAAAGCTCCTAAAAATGCATAATAAAAAAGCGACAGGAGCTCCTGTCGCTTTTTTCATTACATAAATGTAAATGGATCCGTATGAATGGTAGAAGCCGTAATTCCGCATGAAAAATTCTTTTCAGCGAACAGCTCCTTCATTTTCTTTGTCACACCTTGCATCATTACTTTTTCCACGTGATGTCCAGGGTCCACAACGTTTAATCCAAGCGCCTTTGCGTCATGCGCAACATGGAAATATAAATCACCCGTTACGTATACGTCAGCTCCCTTGAATTTTGCCTGTGTGATGTATTTATTCCCATCGCCCCCAAGCACCGCCACTTTTCGAACTTTGTCTGTAAGATTCCCTACAACACGAAGTCCTTTCACATCTAACGAGCTTTTGACGTGTTGTGCAAATTGCTCCAGCGTCATTTCCTCTGGAAGTTTACCAATACGGCCAAGTCCATACTCTTTCCCTGGATTATCGAGCGGATAAATATCATACGCTACTTCTTCATAAGGGTGCGCTTTGATCATCGCCTGAACGACTCTGCGCTGAAGATCAACAGGGAAGATTGATTCTACCTTCACTTCTTCCACGCGTTCTAACGTGCCCTGTGAGCCAATGAAGGGCTTTGTTCCGTCTTCAGGTAGGAAAGTTCCTTCTCCTGGCGTAGAGAACGTACAGTGGCTGTAGTTGCCGATATGACCTGCACCTGCATCGGTTAATGCCGTTCTCACTTGTTCAGCGTGTGTTTTCGGTACAGAAACCGCCACCTTTTTAAGCGCTGTTGTTTGCGTTGGAATTAAGATATCTAGGTCCTCAAGGCCAAGAGCATCCGCGAGTAAATCGTTAACTCCTCCTTCAGCGATATCTAAATTCGTATGAGCTGCATATACAGCAATATCATGCTTAATACACATTTCAACAAGTCGTCCTGCCGGCTGATCTGTGACGATGTTTTTCATCGGACGGAAGATAGGCGGATGGTGCGCAATAATTAGATCTACGCTCTCTTTCACCGCTTCCTCTACTACTTCTTCTAATACGTCTAACGTTACCATTACTTTATGAATCGGTTTATTAAGCGTTCCAATTTGAAGGCCAATTTTATCACCTTCCATTGCTAGGCTTTTAGGGGAAAACGATTCAAAAAGCTGAATGACTTCATAGCCATTTGGTGTTTTACTCATACTAGAACCTCCTCAATAAGCTTAATCTCTTGTTGAAAACGAGCTAACTTTTGTTTACTTTCTTCTGTTTGCGCACTGCTGCTCAGACGAGAGGCAATTTGCTTTAAGTGTGATAATTCATGCGTCCATTTCTTTACGAACGCTTCATTTTTCTCTACCCTTAGAACAGGACCTACTAACAACCCGCTCTCTAGCTCGTCTCCGTAAGGCTTTTTAGCCTCTCCTCGCTCTGCTACTACAATTTCGTAAATACGCTTTTCATCTTCTAAAATCTTCTCGTCAATAATTTCCCATTCGTTGTCTAACAGCCATTTGCGCACGTTAATTGCGCCAATATTCGGCTGAAGGATAAGGCGGGTAACACCTTCAAGCTTTTCTTTTCCCTCTTCTAAAATCGTGGAAATTAGCGTTCCGCCCATTCCAGCAATCGTTACACAGTCTACTTCTCCTTTTTCAAGGACTGCCAAACCATTTCCTTTTCTTACATCAATCACGTTCTCTAAATTAACTTTCTTCACTTGATCTTTAGCTGATTGAAACGGACCTTCCACCACTTCACCAGCGATTGCTTCTGTTATGTATCCTTGTAAATAGGCATAGCACGGCAAATACGCGTGATCAGACCCAATGTCAGCGATACGTGCTCCTTTTGGAATTGATTTTACGACTTCTTCTAAACGCTTTGATAACTTTAATTCATTCATATTTTCACCTGTTTGATTTTCTTTTTATAGTAACGACTGTAACAGCTTCTTTCAAGAAAAGTATGTTATTTCTAGCTAAAAATCATACTTATAAATCGTCAAAAGAAAAAGTCCTTCTACCTATGTAAAAGGACAATTATCGTACTGTATTTATAGTTTACTAAATTTACTTGATCTTTGAAACCCATTCCGCCATTTTATCAGCGTTATTGGCAGGCACCATATTTGCTGGCATTCCGCCTCGCCCTTTTGTAATGACTTCCTTGATCTCAGCTTTTGATAAACGGTCCCCTACCCCTTTTAATGAAGGACCCGTACCGCCTTGATATTGATCGCCGTGGCAGCCAATACATGTGCTCTTATAAATGTCTTCTGGATTTGAAGGCGTCTCTTGCTTTGCGCCCCCACCTTCTTTTTCTGATGCCATTTGCTTAGCGTTATCCACACCGTTAATTGAAAAAAGAAACATAAGTCCAACGCCGATAATCATGATGAGAAAAAATGGAACAAGTGGATTTCGTTTCATCACCTATACCCCCTTTTTATGTACCCATCCCGTAGTAAATTTCCACCGAGTAATAGAAACATCTCTATTTTACTTTAAATTACATTTTAGTGAAAGCCCTTTTATAGAAGTTGTCTATTTAATTTATGTAATACTTAAAAAATTCAAAAAGCAAACTAAAAGACGGATCGATTAGTTTGCTTCATTTGTTTAGCAACCAATTTGTCTTGCTATAACCATTCGCTGAATTTCAGACGTTCCTTCACCGATTTCAAGAAGCTTCGCATCACGCATATAACGTTCTACTTCGTATTCCTTCATATAACCATAGCCACCATGAATTTGTACCGCTTCACTGGCTACTTGCATACAAATTTCAGAGGCATAGAGCTTACACATTGCAGCTTCTTTTGTAAAAGGTCTGCCCTGGTCTTTTAGCCACGCTGCTTTGTATACCATTGTACGAGCAAGTTCTACTTTTAGCGCCATGTCTGCAAGCTTGAATTGAATGGCTTGAAACGTTGATAGTGATTTTCCAAACTGCTTTCGCTCTTTGGAATATTTGAGCGCTCGCTCATACGCCGCCTGAGCGATTCCTACAGCCATTGCTCCGATTCCGATCCTTCCACCGTCCAAGGTGACTAAAAACTGTTTAAAGCCGTCTCCACGCTTCCCTAACAGGTTCTCTGTCGGAACTTCTACGTCTTCTAAAATTAATTCCGTCGTATTTGAAGAGTGTAGCCCCATTTTTTCGTATTGATCAAGCACCGTAAATCCTTTTGAGTCGGTTGGGACGATAATCGCCGATACTTCCTTATGATTGTCTTTTCTTCCGGTGATTGCTGTTAACGAAACAAATTGCGCAAAGCTTGCATTCGTAATATAGCATTTACTTCCATTAACGATGAATCGATCTTCTTGCTGAACAGCTTCTGTTTGCGTTCCACCTGCATCACTTCCTGCGTTAGGCTCTGTTAAACCGAATGCTCCTAGTGATTCACCCGAACAAATTTTTGATAAAAATTGTTCCTTTTGCTCTTTTGTTCCAAATAGATGAATAGGTGCACCACCGAGTGAAATATGAGCTGAATATGTAATACCTGTGGAACCACATGCACGACTAAGTTCCTCAACGACAATGGCAAAGCTTGTTGTATCTGCCCCTGCTCCGCCAAATTCTTCTGAGAAGGGTAGCCCCATCATTCCGAGCTCCCCGAGCTGGTTAAAAATCTCTCTTGGAAATTTTTTATCACGATCACGTTGTATCGCTCCGGGAGCGACCACCTCATCTGAAAATTCTCGAATCGTTCGTTGAATCATTTTTTGTTCAGTTGTCAGATCAAAATTCATACCCATCCCCCTTATTTTTGAATGCGCTTTCAAATAGATTATAAAGAGGATATAAAATTTTCTCAACTTTTAAAAAATTTATTTCATTCATGTTATAATAAAAATGAAATCACAACTCCGCATGAGGCAACGATCCCAGCAATTTGAAAATAGAGCAAAGAAAATTTTCGGCCCATGACAAACCATAAAAGGCAATTAAGAAACAGCAAACCTTTCAATATCCACAGATTATGTGGAAAATAAGTGAAGCTGAGATTGCTCGAAAACATTAACAGTACCACTGCCATCGCTGTAAGCGAGGTATGACGTACAAGAGTAGATCGTTTCAAGAGCAAGAGACCGGTTAGACAAAACAGGATAAAAATACTGCTCATGACCATTTGCAAAACGAATGACAATTCAGTAAAATAAGTGACAAGAAGAAGTATTGGTAAAAATAACAAAATCAAACTGGTGAACAAATTAATTGAAAGCGTTTGACTTCGCTTAGGTTTTGATTCTTTCTCGTCAAAATCGTTGTTCCCACCCGTATACAGTGTTAAGAGGTAGTCACAGAAGTGAGCTGGCAATAAGCGGTTTTCTTTCCAAAATAAAATTTCGTTCACGATTATTTCATTTTTCTCTTTTTGATTTGGCATTCACTGTCACTCCAAAAAAAATAGTTTACTCCTTATGATAAGAAGTAAACTATTTAAAGTAAATACCGTAACGAGTAATATTTTATTCTAAAAAGTCTTTTAAACGTTTGCTACGGCTTGGGTGACGTAGCTTACGAAGTGCTTTAGCCTCAATTTGGCGGATACGTTCACGCGTAACACCAAATACTTTTCCGACTTCCTCTAACGTTCTTGTACGACCATCATCTAAGCCGAAGCGAAGACGCAGTACGTTTTCTTCACGGTCTGTAAGTGTGTCGAGTACATCTTCAAGCTGCTCTTTTAATAATTCATATGCTGCATGCTCTGAAGGCGAGGTAGCATCTTGGTCTTCAATGAAATCACCTAAATGTGAATCATCTTCTTCACCAATTGGTGTTTCAAGTGATACAGGTTCTTGTGCAATTTTTAAAATCTCACGTACCTTATCAGGTGTTAAATCCATGTCTTCTGCAATTTCTTCAGGGCTTGGCTCACGACCCAGATCTTGAAGAAGCTGACGTTGTACACGGATAAGCTTGTTGATTGTCTCTACCATATGAACAGGGATACGAATCGTTCTTGCTTGGTCTGCGATCGCACGCGTAATAGCCTGACGAATCCACCATGTTGCATACGTACTAAATTTGTATCCTTTGCGGTAATCAAACTTTTCAACCGCTTTAATAAGACCCATATTTCCTTCTTGAATTAAGTCTAAGAAGAGCATACCGCGGCCAACATAGCGTTTTGCAATACTAACAACAAGACGTAAGTTTGCTTCAGCTAAGCGACGCTTTGCTTCTTCATCGCCTTCTTCAATACGCTGAGCGAGCTGAATTTCTTCTTGTGCAGATAGTAAGTCAACACGTCCAATTTCTTTTAAATACATGCGCACAGGATCATTGATTTTAACACCAGGGGGAACACTTAAATCGTTTAAGTCAAATTCTTCCTCTTTTGATGAATCTTTTGAGTTTGAATCATTGTTGCTTTCTACTTCCGATTCACTCAATACTTCAACGCCTTGCTCTGTTAGGTACTCGTAATAGTCATCCATTTGATCAGCTTCTAACTCAAAGCTAGAGAGACGTTCTGCGATCTCTTCATATGTTAAGACACCACGTTTTTTACCTATTTCCGTTAATTGTTCTTTTACTTGATCGAGGGTTAACTCTGATTCAAGTTCTTTAGAATGAGCTGATTTTTCAGCCATTAGGTCCCCTCCTTCCGAGATTTCAACCACAACTTATGGGGTAACAAGCTATTTATTTTAAGAGCTTTTTAAGTTGAATAATTTCCATAGCAATTGATGCAGCCTTTAAATAGTCCTTTTGGCGTTCAGCAGCCTGTTTCTCTTGTTCTTTTTCTTTTATTGTTAACCATTTTGGATAAATCAACACCTGCTGAATATAATCATTTAACACTTGTTCTGTGATTTCTTCATCAACGTCGATCATGGCTAACTGAGAAGCAAGGCGTGACAGCTTCGGATCTTCTAACTTTTGCATAAACAAACTTAATTCTGGTTCATGACCTTCTTCATAAAAGGCATATAAATACGTAACAATCGCCCGGTGCTCCTCTACGTTAAAGTTTCCTTGTAGAGCATCCTGCACCCGAAAAGCAACGTCTCGATCTTTTAGCATATGCGCAATTAAAAAGCGCTCCGCATTTTGGTAGGCGGGTAACAATTTGGATTGTATAACGGCTGGTCTCGCTATATTATTTCGATCTACATGGTCGTTATCCTTTTTCCTTTTCTCAAAACGATTATTTTGTTGCGTTTCTTGCTTAAGCGCATCGAGGGAAAGAGAAAATTCTTGGGATATTTGACGTAAATAATGGTCGCGCTCTACAGCTCTCGGTAGAAGACTAATCTCCTTCACAACCTCATCAATATATTGGATGCGTTCAGCTTCGTTTTGGAGGTTTTTACCACGACGTAAATAACGCATTTTAAATGCCATTAACGTTAGGCTTGCCTCTAACACTTCACCTCTAAATGCTTCCGTGCCATATTGATTGACGTAGTCATCCGGATCATAACCAGATGGCATCACGGCTACCTTTACTGTACACCCTACTTTTGTAAGTACTTGACCTGCTTTGTAAGCAGCCTCTATTCCAGCACCGTCTGAGTCGTAGCAAATTATGACGTTCTCGACGTTTCGCTTAATAGTCGCTGCCTGTTCTTCTGTTAGAGCGGTTCCCATCGTTGCTACTCCATTGAAGCAACCCGCTTTGTGAGCAGCAATTACATCTGCGTACCCTTCTAAAAGAATAACTTCTTGATTCTTACGAATGTGTTTTTTAGCGCGGTGAAAATTATATAAGATCTTCCCTTTGCTAAAAATAGACGTTTCTGGTGTATTTAAATACTTAGGTTGGCCTTCTCCTAAAATACGTCCAGAAAAAGCAACGGTTTTTCCTTGTAGATCAGCTAAAGGAAACATAATCCGATTTCGAAAACGGTCTAGATAAGAATCTTTTCCCTCTCGCTTCACTAATATTCCTGCTTTTTCTAATTCTTCAGGTTCATAGCCTCGCTTCGTTAAAAATTTCGTAACAAATTCCCATGAATCAAGAGCAAAGCCGATTTCAAATTCATCAATTACTTCCCGAGTAAAGCCCCTTCCGATTAAATAATCGTAAGCTTCCTGACCCTCTTTTGTGTTTACAAGCAAATGATGGTAAAATTTCCTTAAAAGATCGTGAGCTTCAATCATTTTATTGGACGGTTTCGGTGTTGAAGAACTTGGAAGCTGTTCTTCATATTCAAATGGAATGTCTGCTTTTTCAGCAACTGTTCGCACAGCTTCTGTAAAAGACAAGCCTTCTAACTCCATTAAAAAAGAGAAAGCATTCCCACCTGCACCACAGCCAAAGCAATGATAAATTTGCTTGTCAGCGGAAACAGAGAACGACGGAGTATTTTCTCCATGGAAAGGACAGAGTCCAAAATAATTGCGCCCCTGTTTTTTTAATTGTACGTAGTCACCTATTACATCGACAATATCAACCGAATTACGAATTTGGTCAATAACCACATCAGGAACTCGATTCACCATATTAACAGCTCCGTGTCATTGATATTATTCGTTATAAAACGCTAAATTCCTGCAAGTTTCGACAAGAGTTTTTGAAAAGTCTCTTTAAAACGCTCCCGATCACGATCTGTAAAACGTTTTGGACCCTTGCCATAGTGGCCTGCTCTTCTTTCTTTTGCAGAGACATAACGCATAAACAACGCCTCACTCATATCCTTCTCTTCAAAACGCTTTCCACGTGGAGAAAGCACGTTCACACCCTGCTTCACTAAAATACTGGCTAAGCCAATATCTTGCGTTACAGCCACATCGTGTGGTTTTGCTTGATTCATAATGTACAAATCCGCAGCCTCTTTTTCAGCATCAACATATTTCCACTCGCCCTCTGCATTATGAGCGGACGCTTGGTTGTAAGACGCCACATAGATGACAGCTACGTTTAAGACATCTGCAATGGTGCTAATTTCTTTTTTGACAGGACAAGCATCGGCATCGACAAAAACTCGTATATTTCTCTGATTATTACTGAATATTCTACATCACTCCAGGTATTCCTGCTTTTAAATGTAAATTCATTAAAAACCTTGTCGAATCTGTCTTTTCTTTTTCCACATATATCAATAGTTTATTCGTTATTGACAAAGTCTAAACCTAAAACTATTCCTTTTTATCACAATTTTTTATTATAATATAAATTGATTGTATTTTCCATACAAAAGTCATAAAAAAATGTTTTTAGCAATACGTAAAAAAGCGACGTCATCCTTTGCAAGAGACGATTTCGCTTTCTGTTGAACTATCTATTGTATTGAATGGTATTTAAAATGACTCCAGCTGTTTCTTCTACTGCTTTATTTGATACATCGATCACCTTGCAGCCGATTCGTCCGATCAAACTATTAAAGAATTCAATTTCTTCTTTAATACGTTCTATATTAGCATAGATGGCTTGATCATTCAGCCCTAACGACTTGAGACGCTCTTTTCGGATATAATTTAGCTTCTCTGGACTAATCGTAAGCGCAATGCATTTTTCAGCAGGGATTTTAAACAGTTCCTCTGGTGGCTCTACCTCTGGCACGATCGGTACGTTTGCAACCTTTAAACGCTTATGTGCTAAAAACTGTGAAAGAGGCGTTTTCGATGTACGCGAGATTCCTAGTAATACAATATCGGCTTTTAAAATTCCACGAGGATCTCTTCCATCATCGTACTTAACAGCAAATTCAATTGCCTCAATCTTTTTAAAGTAATCTTCATCAAGCTTTCGGACCATTCCTGGCTCATAGCGAGGTTCCATGCCATAAGCTGTTTGAATTTTATCAATAAGTGGTCCAATAATATCAAACGCTTCGACCCCTTGTCTTGACGCCTCTGTGATTAGAAATTCGCGCATTTGTGGCTTCACAAGGGTGAATCCAATAATCGCCTGATTGAGCTTTGCAAGTGACACTACTTCTTCTAACGTCTCCGTATCTTCTACGTAAGGCACCCGCTTAATGACGATATTCGCTAAATCAAACTGACTAGTGGCTGCTTTTACAACCAGCTCGGCTGTTTCTCCCACTGAATCTGATACAACATATAAGAACGGATTGTTCATTTCGTATGCCCAGCCCCTTTATATAATTTCATCGTTTGCTAATGCGACTAATAATTTTGTTACGTTCGTTTTTGTAATACGGCCTACTACTTCAAAGCCTTTATCTGAATCCTTCACTACCGGAACAGCATCAATTTGCTTATCAATTAATACCTTCGCTACATCAATGAGCAGATCCTCTCGTGTGCAGTAGGTAATGTTCGGCATTCTTGTCATAATGATATGAACAGGGATAGAAGTTAATTCTTGTTTTCCGATGCTTGCTCGAAGCAAATCTTTTCGTGATAACACTCCAACAAGCGATGCGTTTTGATCGATCACAAAAAGAGTTCCAACATCCTCTAAAAACATCGTGCAAATCGCATCATACACGGAGACGTTCTCATTTACTAATACAGGCAAGGATTGGTATTCTTTCACTTGAATTTTACGAATTTTATCCGTTAACAGCTGAGCGCCCGTTTTTCCTGTATAAAAATAGCCTACTCTCGGTCTTGCTTCAAGATAACCTGCCATCGTAAGAATCGCAAGATCTGGACGCAATGTCGCTCTTGTCAAATGAAGCTGATCTGCGATGTGCTCCCCTGTTATCGGTCCTCTTTCTTTTACGATTTGCAAAATATGTTCTTGGCGTTTATTTAATTCGATTGTACTCACCACCCTAAGCTTTGTTTAATTGTGTTATACTATTTATACAAACATGATATACTTTTTTCGATCAAAGGGAAAGAATATTATCAAAATATTTTTGGGTCCTTTGCCTTCTTTATGTATCCATTTTGAAGAAAAAGAGCAAGGCGATCTCCTGGTTGCAGATCGCCCTCATCCTTTATTATACAACTAAAGCAAGAATTCTATTCTATGAGTCTTTGAATGTATCTTTTAATTGTTCCATCTGCTTCAAAAATCGTTTGGACTTTAGTACGATTCCTGAATATTCATCATAGTACATGTCCACAACAAGCCTCAGCTGTTTCTTCGTTTCTGGCTTCAACGAAATCGTTCCAAGACGCGTCAAATCTAAATAATAAAACAACCGTAATAACTTAACAGTTGCTGGACTAATTTGCAAATGATAAGGATCTTTTTCTGCACAACGATGACAAATCAATCCGCCCTCACGAATCGAAAAGCCAAAACGTCCATCCGTTGCCCCGCAAAACGCGCAGCGATCGAGCTGTGGATATAAGCCGAGCACATTCAATATTTTCATTTCAAAAATAATAGCTAACACTTCCATATCAAACCCTTCTTCTAGATAAGACAACGTTTGGTATAGAAGCTGAAATAAAAAGGGATTGATCTGATTGTTCTCTGTTGCTTTATCCGTCAACTCCACAACGTAAGAAGCATACGCAGTCAGAAAGATATCCTCGCGTATGCTTCTCATAGAAGAAATGCTTTCTCCTTGTTGAAGAGTCCCCATTCCACTTCCTCCACCTTGAAACAAAAACTGTCCGTAGGTGAAAAGGTGCGTTAAGGAAGACAAACGGCTACTCGGTTTTCGAGCACCTCTAGCCATCAAACCTATTTTCCCAAGCTCTCTTGTATATATTGTGATAATCTTATTCGATTCACCGTAATCATTTGTTCGAATAACGATGCCTTCACATTTTTTTAGCATTGTGAACACCCGCCTATCTGAAGAAGGAAGGCTATGAAATTGGATGATCGAGGACTTTTACTTCCTCTGATATTCCCTCCGGCTGCGGTATTGATTCTCTTTCCATCTCTTTATAAAGGAGATATGTATCAATGTTCCCGGTACTGGTGAATACTTTCCAAGTAAGATCTAACATAAGAAACCCCCACCTTTCTAAGATACCAATTTCTTATGTTTAGATTGACCTTCCTTCTTCAAAATCATGCAAAACAAATTTTGTAAAATTTTTTATCAGTACTCGTCCTCACGAAAACCAAAGTCACGAAGCTGATTTGCTTTGTTTCTCCAATCCTTTTGAACCTTTACCCAAAGTTCAAGGAAAACCTTCGATCCAAGCAATGATTCAATATCGACACGCGCACGTTTTCCAACTTCTTTTAACATGCTTCCCTGCTTTCCAATGACGATTCCTTTTTGAGAGTCACGCTCGACAACAATTGTCGCTCCGACATACACGGCATTACCGCCTTCACGTCGTTGAATGGAATCAATTGCGACTGCAATGGAATGCGGAATTTCTTCTCGTGTTAAATGAAGCACCTTCTCACGAATCAGTTCTGAAATGATAAAGCGCTCAGGATGATCCGTTACTTGGTCTGCGGGATAATATTGTGGCCCTTCAGGCAAACGATTTTTAATTTGCGTGAGCAGCGTATCCACGTTGTTCCCTTGAAGAGCAGAGATTGGCACAATTTCCGCAAATGGATATAACGCCTGGTACTTCTCCATAAGAGGTAACAGCTTGTCTGGATGAATGTCATCGATTTTATTCACGATTAAAAATACAGGCGTATTTGTGTTTTTTAAACGCTCAATAATGAATTCATCTCCACGTCCATATCCTTCGACAGCATTGACCATAAATAAAATAAGATCCACTTCTTTTAACGTGTTTTGTGCGACCTTCATCATGAAATCGCCTAGCTTGTGCTTTGGTTTATGAATTCCCGGCGTGTCAATAAACACGATTTGTGAATCAGCCTCTGTATATACACCTTGAATTTTGTTACGAGTTGTTTGAGGTTTGTCGCTCATAATCGCGATTTTTTGGCCGATTACGCGATTTAAAAATGTTGATTTTCCTACATTTGGTCTGCCGATAATCGAGACAAACCCTGATTTAAATTGTTGATTAGTCATGTAAATCCTCCGATGAAAATGCTCCTGGTAATAATTCATCTACGGTCAATTCGTAGATGTCTCCCTTTAAATTTGTTAATATAACTTTCATGTCCTTTGAGCAAAGCTCTGAAATAACTTGACGACATGCCCCACACGGAGAAACCGGTCGATCGGTATCCGCAACAACAGCGAGAGCCTCATACTTTGTATCCCCTTCAGAATAGGCTTTAAATAAAGCTGTTCGCTCTGCGCAGTTACACATGCTGTAAGCTGCATTTTCAATGTTACAGCCATGATAGACCTTACCGTCTTTTGTTAACAGCGCAGCTCCTACTTTAAACGTTGAATACGGCACATATGCACGCTCTCTTGCTTTTTTTGCCTCTTCGATCAACTGTAATTTCTCCATGTTCGCTCGTCCCCTTATTCATTTGAAATTTAATCTTTCCTCCCCATCTAAGGAAGGATGTGTGGAAGAAAGATCATGCATCCAATTACTATGGCGATAATGGTCATTACTAATACGGCTCCTGCTGCGGCATCCTTTGCTATTTTCGCAAGCGGATGATAGCGATCCGTAATTAAATCTACGGTCTTTTCAATCGCTGTATTTACAAGTTCTAGACTCATGACAGCGCCGATAAGTATTAGTATTATACACCATTCAACTTGTGAAAGGTGAACATACAGACCTGTTATAATGACAATAATCAACGCAAAGGCGTGTATTTTCATATTTCGCTCTGATGTTAGCACATAGAAAATCCCCTGAAACGCATGACCAAAGCTTCCAATTAAAGTTGGCTTTTTTCCGACATTTCGTCTTTTATCTTGAGAGTCCATACTCATCTAAGATAACGCGCTGTTTTGAAAACATTTCTTGCTCGTCCTCAGTTGTCTCATGGTCATAGCCTAAAAGATGAAGAAAGCCATGAACCGCTAAAAAGCCTAACTCTCGTGTAAACGAATGGCCATATTCCTCTGCCTGTTCTTTCGTTCTAGGAATTGAAATAATAATATCCCCTAATACGCGCGGCATATCTTCACCAATAATTTCAAGCTCTCCTTCTCCCATTTCTTCTAGGGCGAAGGAAATGACGTCTGTAGGTTTGTCTTTATCTCGATACTCGCGGTTAATTTCTTGGATGCGCTCATTATCAACGAATGTTACGGAAACTTCCGTATCATCTGCAACCTCTTCCTTTTTTGCCGCAAGACCTAGAAGTCCTTCGATCGTTTTTGTCATGTCATCTGTTACTTCATTTGTTTCATCAATAAAATCAATTACCAAACTCACTTGTTCTGGTCACCTCTCTTGTTGAATTCCGGATATTCAATTCGACTATGGAAAATTCCGTTTAACGTTTCACACAGTGATGTTGCAACGGTCTCTAATTCCTTTAGCGTAATATCACATTCACTAAATTGCTCGTCTTGCAAGCGATCTTTAATAATATTTCGTACGAGCGATTCGATTTTTTCAGGCGTTGGATTTGGCATGGATCTTACAGCCGCTTCTACACTATCTGCAATTCCAATAACAGCCGCTTCCTTTGTTTGTGCTTTAGGGCCTGGATAACGATAATCTTCTTCTTTTACATGATCTTTATCCAGTTCTAGCGCTTTATAGTAAAAATATTTTAACAAAGTCGTCCCGTGATGTTGAGCGGCAATATCCACAAACTCTCTCGGTAGTTTATGACGACGCAAAATCTCCGCTCCGTCCGTTGCATGGGCAATGATAATGCTTCGGCTAACCTCAGGTGACAGCTGATCGTGTGGATTCGACACGTTCATTTGATTTTCAATAAAGTATTGAGGTCGTCTTGTTTTGCCAATGTCGTGGTAATAAGAACCAACTCTCGCTAATAAACCGCTAGCTCCAATTGCTTCACAGGCTGCTTCTGATAAATTAGCCACCATAACGCTATGATGATATGTACCTGGAGCTTCTGTTAAAATTTTACGCAGTAGCGGATGATTCGGGTTCGATAATTCGATGAGCTTCATCGTTGATAAGATGCCGAATCCGGCTTCAAAAAATGGAAGCAAGCCTATCGTTAGAATAGAAGCTACCAATCCTGATACTACTGCCATAATACCATAATAGCCTAAATTAATCGTCTCTAACTGTCCGTTATTTTTAATCAACAAAATTGCTAAAATTACGACAACATTAATCAATGAAACGAACAGACCGGCCTGTAAAATACGTGAACGTCGATGCTGCTCACTGAGAAATAAGACCCCGGCAACGCTACTGATGAGAAAATAAAGCCCGATTTGTCCGTTAAACGCCGTTGTCGTTCCCGTATTAAAAATAATACTGCCTGTCCCTGCTAATAAGAAGCTTGTAGCAATCGCAATGCGCTCATTAATGAGAATACGTACCAAAAGCGCTCCTAATGCGACAGGCGCTAAATAACCGAGATCAGTAAACTCAATTTTTTGAAACAAGCTCACGATCTTCATAATGATGATCGTAACGCTCACGGTAATAACATACATAAGAAGCGTACGATACGTTCCTTTTTTGAGCTGCTGAAAGTAGTACATAATCATCGCTAAAAAGACGATGACGATGAGAAGCAATCCAAGAAACGGTTGAATCGTATTTTTATTATCGAGTAACCCTACTAGTTTTAACTGGCGATAAATGTCTCTTGTAATTAACTGGCCTTCTTCAACTAAAATCTGGCCTTGTTTGATAATCACAGGATCTACCTGCTGAATAGCTGTTTGGCGGCGATCAGATGTTTCGCTTCTGTTGTAGACAACGTTTGGAATAATCGAAAACTCTGCCACATCATACATCGCCTTTTTCACATCACTCGACACGTTTGTATACACAAGCTGACTTTTCGCCTGTTCTTTCTTACTTTGCACATCGGATACGGTAATACGTCCCTTCATTAAGTAATGAACAACGGTAACAACCGAATCCTTCGCAGTAGAAAGCTGCTTGTCATTTGCTTGGAAAAGATTTAATAATGTGTCTTGTCCTAGCGATCTCACCACGTCTTTTGGTAGCTTTGTTTCTAGCATCGTTTTCTTTTCTTTTAAAACAGCTTCTGCATCTAATAAAGCATCATCTGACTTTTTATCATATTCTTTATTCACATCCTGAATCGAATCAAAAATGGTGCTTACTAAATCAACCTGATTTTGGGCGTATTCAGTATTCAGTGAATAAATGTCCTCTACTTCGTCTTTTGCCTGCTGTTGCTTATCTTTCGTACTTTCTTTATCCTCAATCGTAACAGGCGAATAAATGTTTGTTGGTGATTCGTCTAACAATTTTAAATGAAGCATTTCTGGCTTAACGTTGCTATACATAGAGACATATAAAATAATGCCTAATACCGTATATAGGGCTACATAAAGCAAGCGCATACGCTCCATTTTCAAAAAAGCCTCTTTCAAAACTTGCAACTTGGACAAGAGCTTCCCCCCTTTAAAAGCAAAATAGACCCTATCAAGATAGGGTCTTATCTTCTTTGAGTCCATACGCTTCAATGATACGTCCCACTAGTGGGTGACGTACGACGTCTGATTGCTCCAATGTAATGAGCGAAATACCTTTTACCTTTGCTAGTATCTCCTTAGCAACCGATAAACCTGAGCGAACTCCTCTTGGTAAATCTACTTGAGAAACATCTCCCGTAATTACCATTTTTGACCCAAAGCCAAGTCTTGTTAAAAACATTTTCATTTGAGCAGTCGTTGTATTTTGCGCTTCGTCCAAAATGACAAAGGCATCATCTAACGTTCTACCACGCATATAAGCAAGTGGAGCAATTTCAATCACTCCTCGCTCAATTAAGCGCTGAGTATGTTCGTTGCCAAGCACATCGTGCAGGGCGTCATAGAGAGGACGAAGATACGGATCGACTTTTTCTTTCAGGTCACCAGGAAGGAAACCAAGACTCTCTCCGGCTTCTACTGCAGGTCGTGTTAAAATAATGCGTTTGACAAGACCATTCTTCAGGGCAGCCACGGCCATTACAACAGCTAAATAGGTTTTACCCGTTCCGGCAGGACCAATCCCAAATACTAAGTCATTCTTTTTAATCGCGTTGATGTATTGACGCTGACCAAACGTTTTCACACGAATGGGTTTACCTTGTGCTGTCTTTGCAATTTCTTCGTTATACATGTCTTCAAAAAATTCTAACGAGCCCTTCTTTGCCAATTGAATGGCGTAGACAACATCACGTTCTGAAATCGTCACGTTTTTTCGAATAACAGCAAGCAGGCGTTTTAAAATTTCTTCGACGGCTTTTCGTTCTTCATTTTCCCCCGCAACATTTACCTTTTCACCGCGAGATACAACAGCCACACCCATTTCATCTTCAATCAGCTTTAGATGGGCGTCCTGCGCACCAAACAGCGCAATTGCTTCATTTGGATTCTTAAGTTGTAAATCAATCGTTACTAGATGTTCTGACATTCCTCAATCTCCTTGAATAATTGGTTGAGTCATTGCAATATTTTCTATAACTTGGTAATGAATTACTAACTTTACTTTACCATTCTCAATAGATTGGTGCAAAACTTTTTCACCTTTTATCTTTGCATCCTTATCAATTTTAGACTCTAATTCTTTTCTTCCCGTTTCGATGCCCTTTTTAACCGCTTCTGTTCGAGAATAATGACGAACTGTATGTTCGCTTTGATGAGTGCTTATTTTTTCGTATGATAAAGGCATTTTCCATTTGAAGAAATAAACAGGCTGCACCACATCGTCTACCTTTTGACTTGCGTACGTTTCTTTATTAAAAGCCCATACCGGCATCTTCCATCCAAAAATCTGTAGATAATGCTTATTGTATGATTTACCTGTTAAGACCTGAAAGCTCGTATCTAACGGAATGCTTACTTCTGCTTTGTACCATACTTCTCCGTAGACGGCGCCTTTTGATGCTACAACCTTTTGTGTCTCATTCTTCCCAATAACGCCTGAAACTAAAAGCTGACCCCTTTGAACGAAGTCGTGAACCTTCACAAGTGGTTGTCCTTTTTCGACAAACATGTAAGTGACAACCGCTTTCTTTTTAGCAATGATATTTCCAGGTGACGTCTGCTCCACTACTTTAGGAATATTTTTTTCCACCACTTGAAAGTGATAAGCTGTTCCTTTTACTTCTACACCTACCCATGTTAGATCTTGAATTTTCTCTGTTAGCTTCCGCTGGATTGTATCGGGATCGTCAAGCACAAATTTTAATTTTCCTTTTTTCACGCCCATCGCATCAAGCTCTTTCATAATTCGATGGCTCATATACGGCGTGGCTCCTTTAACATCAATCTTCCATACCATGTTAGACAATACCATAATGACACATAAGAAGGCGAGAATACCAAGTACAAAACCACTGTTTCTCCACATTTTTTTTAATAAAAAAGGACCACCCTTTTTTTGATGAAAAAAGAGCTTACATCCGCTTTTGCGCATTGTCGCACGAATGGCTGAAATGTCTTCCACAAATATTTCAGCCATAATCGTCTGTTCGTCCATTTTTTTGACATTTCGAAATGAGATTCCATTTCGAATAAATTGATTCATTAATCGTTCAATGCCTTTTCCCGTAATGGAAACACGCACAGTTCCTTTTAAATAGCTTATCCAATCGTTTTTCATTCCAAAACCCCCCCGTGGCTATTCCTCTAGATAAACCACTTGATTGATTTTTCCTTCTAGGACAATTTCTTCGGGGAGGATGACTTTGATGACTAGTCCTTCACCTTTAATTAACAGCTGGCCCTGCTTCAATAACAGACGAACCTCTATATCCGAAAAGGCGAGAAGCCCTTTATGATTCTCAATATAAATATGAATCTGGCCAATCATTGTAATACGAGGAAGGTCCAGCGTAACGTCTGCGGGTAGTTCCATTTTATCTGTTATCCATTTCTTTACCTGTCTTCTCCATTTTGCGCTCATAAAAAGAACCCCCTTCATCTCATATTTATGAGGAAGGGGGTCCTAGTATCACTTCAAATTACGAATAAAATTTTTCCTTTATCGCTGTGTTCGAGAATGATATGGATTTTTAGAACGCGGAGGCCCTAGAATTTCTGACCATATTACTCCTTGCACCACTTGCTTTTTCGACACATGAAGAGAAGGTGCTGGTGCTTCGACCTTTTCTTTTTTGACATGTACATGCGGCACAAGCGGTGGAATAGGAATTTCATTTTCCACTTGCTGTTTTGCTTCTTTTAACTTCTCTTCTAACGACTCTGTAGACCGCTGACGCTTTTTTATTTCCTGCTCAACCCTTTTCCTCATTGGAGACGTTTGCTGAGGAACAAAAGGCTTTGGGGCTCGTTTTGTTTCTTTCTCTTGTTTTTCTGATGAAAGTGATCCTTTAAAGAACGAAACAATCCCCGCAATGACGGCAAGCACAATAAAAAAGTTATGCAAAAGGAAGTCAAGTATATTCACCGAACGACTCCTCCTTTTCTACTTAGCTTTCGTCTTCATCAACATCTTTATTTAATTTACCGATTGAGTTACGCATATCAGTATCCGCTGAAATATTTTTAAAGTTCATGTAATCCATAACGCCCATGTTTCCTGAGCGTAACGCTTCTGCCATCGCTAACGGTACTTCTGCTTCCGCTTCTACTACTTTCGCACGCATTTCTTCTACGCGCGCTCTCATTTCTTGCTCTGTTGCAACAGCCATTGCACGTCGCTCTTCCGCTTTCGCCTGAGCGATGTTTTTATCTGCTTCCGCTTGGTCAGTTTGAAGGACGGCACCAATGTTTTTACCAATATCAATATCAGCAATATCAATCGATAGAATTTCAAACGCTGTTCCAGAATCTAGTCCTTTATTTAACACTGTTTGTGAGATCATATCTGGGTTTTCGAGCACACGCTTATGATCGTTGGACGAACCGATGGTACTAACGATCCCTTCCCCTACACGCGCCACAACCGTTTCTTCACCGGCTCCACCGACAAGTCGTTCGATATTGGCACGCACCGTAATTCTCGCTTTTGCTTTTACTTCGATTCCATCCATTGCGACACCCGCAATAAACGGTGTTTCAATTACTTTTGGATTAACGCTCATTTGAACCGCTTCAAGTACGTCACGGCCTGCTAAATCAATTGCAGCGCAGCGCTCAAAGCTCAATTCAATATTTGCACGCTGTGCAGCAATTAGCGCATTTACTACTCGGTCAACGTTCCCACCTGCTAAATAATGACTTTCAAGCTGGTTAATCGATACATCAATTCCTGCTTTACTGGCTTTAATGAGTGGATTAACGACTCGAGACGGAATAACGCGTCGTAGCCTCATCCCGACGAGTGTAAAAATACTAATACGAACGCCTGCAGCTAGTGCTGAAATCCACAGCATGATTGGTACAAACGTTAAGAAAACGGCAACGAGTACAATCGCTAAACCTACCAATATAAAAAACATAATTGAACCTGCTTCAACCATAAAATCCCCACCTTCTTAAATTTTTCGAACTACGATCCGAACGCCTTCTACCTTAATAATTTTCACTTCTATATCTTTCGGTAGATAGCTTCCTTCCGTTACGACGTCTAAATACTCCTCATCTAGCATCATCGTGCCAGATGGTCGTAGCGGTGTGGTTGTGACACCAATTTTCCCGATTAAATCCATACGCGATGGATTTGACACATACCCAGACTCTGTTTTCATCGAGTCATTTAATACAAATTTTTGAAACCCGGAAAGTTTTCGTCCAAAAAACTTTACCATCATCCATGCACCCCCCAGAGCTACAATTACCGCTATAATAATAGCTATGCCTGTTACAACATTATTATCAGTAGCTAAAAAGAAGCTTGTGACAATTGCTCCAATACCTAGTACTCCTGCGATTCCTCCAATGAGAAAAATTTCAAGCAGAATTAGTACAATCCCTACAATAAAGACAATAACGGCATCAAAACCAGAAACACCGGTGATAAGATGGCCAAAAAAGAAGAGAAAAAAGGAAAGTAATCCAATTGTCCCTGACAAACCAAATGCAGGTGTAAACAACTCCAACACTAATCCAACACAGCCGATTGTAAGTAAAACGATGACCATAAGTGGACTAGTTAAAAACTCACCAATTTGATGGATAACCGATTGATTTGAGTGGATCGTTTGCGTTGCGTGGTTAAAGCTCTCCGCTGAGTGAAATGAAGATGAAAATGCGTTATGTGGTAGTAAAAAAAGAAAAATGAGAGCCAACATGCTGCTTGTTAAATATCGACCAATATACGTCATAAGCCTCCTCCATCTTTGAATAATCGTGCTGCCTAGTTATATGTACGAATCACATCCAAAAAGGTTTCAAAAAATTCGCCAGAAATGGAAAAAACCATCTTACAAAATGTAAGATGGTTTTTTTATGACAAATGTTGAAGAACAAGCTTATTAACGAGTCCGCCATCAGCTTTGCCTTTTACCTTTGGCATAATCGCTCCCATTACTTTTCCCATATCGGACTTTGAGGAAGCCTGAACTTCTTCAATCGTTTCTTTAACAATTTCAGTTAATTCGTCTTCTGTTAGCTGCTGTGGCATATATACCTCTAAGACAGCTAGCTCTGATTGGATTTTATCCACAAGATCTGAACGACCTGCTTTTTCAAATTCGTGGAGGGAGTCTTTGCGTTGTTTTAACTCACGAGAAATGACGGTTAATTCGTCTTCTTCTGTTAAGTCACCGCCTGCTTTAATAGCTTCGTTTTGAAGAGCAGCTTTCACCATGCGAATGACAGAGAGCTTCTCTTTTTCTTTGTTTTTCATAGCTTGCTTCATATCAGTGTTTAAACGCTCGAGAAGACTCATAAATACACCCTCTTTTAGTATTTACGTTTTCTAGCAGCTTCAGACTTTTTCTTACGCTTTACGCTAGGCTTTTCATAGAATTCGCGCTTTCTAGCTTCTTGAATTGTACCTGATTTAGATACAGTACGTTTGAAGCGACGAAGAGCATCTTCAAGCGATTCGTTTTTACGAACGACTGTTTTTGACATTCTAATTCCCTCCCTCCGAACAAAACCAATAACATCATAATTAAAAGACATGAAAAACATGTCTTTTGCAATTATAATATAATGACGTCTCTAGGTCAACCGCTTTGAACAAATATATGGTATTTCTCTATAGTATTTCTATGCAAAATCCATTCGTTTCGCCACTAAATTCCGCTTTTGTTCACCATTTGCTCATCAAAAGGCAATTTTGAGAAGCTTTTTGACGTCAAAAAGCAATTTTTTTAGTAGTCGCTATCAGCTGTTAGCCCTTGAACAATAGCCATACCTGAACTTGCCCCAATTCGTGTTGCCCCTGCGTCGATGACGGCTTTAGCCTGTTCCGCGTTGCGGACACCACCGGAAGCCTTCACGCCTATATCCGGCCCTACTGCTTCACGCATAAGTGCCACATCCTCTGGAGTCGATCCGCCCGTTGAGAAGCCCGTAGACGTTTTCACATAATCTGCCCCTGCTTTTACCGCTAATTTGCACGCACGGGTTTTTTCTTCGTCCGTTAAAAGACACGTTTCAATGATCACTTTGGACAAGGCTTTTCCTCGCGCAGCAGCTGTAACAGCCTGAATGTCTCGCTCCACGAGCTCATCGTTTTTATCTTTTAACGCCCCAATGTTGATGACCATATCTACTTCTGTCGCACCGTTTTCGATCGCATTTTTCGTCTCAAACGCCTTAACCTCTGGTGTTGTGGCCCCTAATGGGAATCCAATAACTGTACATACCTTCACATCTGTTCCTTTTAAAAGGCTTGCCGCAAGCTCTACCCACGTTGGGTTTACGCATACAGAAGCGAACCCGTACTGAGCCGCTTCCTCACAAAGCGTCACAATCTGCTCTTTCGTTGTATCTGGTTTTAAAGCCGTATGATCAATCATTTTGGCAATTTCTTGTGTCATAAAGTTAAACTCTCCTTTCAATCGATGAAGCTTCCTTAATAGTTCTATGTTTTCCCCTGAGGAAAACGCATCAAACATGTTCCGCTTCTAGAGGGGAAAACCTCTCTTTTATTTTATCCCCCTTCATGTAAAAAGATAGTCGTAAAAAAAAGACATCAGCATGCTGATGTCTTTTTGTCGCTTATGAGCTCATTTTCATTTGAGTTGCGTCTTCTTCTAATACGCGTACAAACTGTCCTTCGTTGTGTGGATAGCCAGCTTTTTCAATTTTAACTTTCACTAACTTTCCAACCATATCTTCTGTTGCAGGGAACACAACTTTTAGATAATTGTCGGTATATCCTACATAAAGACCGCTCTCAGGTGCTTCTTTGTATACTTCTTCCGGAATTACTTCGAGCACTTCGCCCTCGAACTGTGACGCATATTCTTTTGCTAATTGGTCAGATAGCTCAATTAAGCGGTGAACGCGCTCATTTTTCACTTCTTCATCAACTTGATCGTCCATACGAGCTGCTGGTGTACCCGTGCGTTTTGAATATGGGAACACGTGTAATTCAGAAAACTGATGTTTTTTGATGAAATCGTATGTTTCCATGAATTCTTCTTCTGTTTCGCCTGGGAAACCAACGATTACGTCAGATGTAATCGCAAGACCCGGAAGAGCTTCACGTAAGCGATCTAAACGCTCTCCGAAGAACTCCATCGTGTATTTACGACGCATGCGTTTTAACACCGTGTTAGAGCCAGACTGAAGCGGAATATGAAGATGGCGTACAACCATCTTAGAATTTTTCAACACGTCGATTACTTCATCAGAAATTTGACTTGCTTCAATAGAAGAAATACGAATGCGTTTCAGACCTTTTACGTTTGCTTCTAGATCACGTAAAAGCTGTGCAAGATTGTAGTCCTTCATATCTTCACCGTAACCACCTGTATGAATCCCTGTTAACACGATCTCTTTGTATCCTGCATCAACAAGCTGTTGCGCTTGTTGAATAACTTCTTGAGGATCACGAGAACGCATTAAACCACGAGCCCAAGGGATGATACAAAACGTACAGAAGTTGTTACATCCTTCTTGAATTTTTAATGAAGCACGTGTACGGTCTGTAAATGCGGGTACATCTAATTCTTCGTAAACGCGTGCTTTCATGATGTTTCCTACACCGTTAATTGGCTGACGTTCTTCTTTATATTGCTCAATGTATTCAAGCATTTTAACACGATCTTGTGTGCCGACTACGATGTCAACACCAGGAATCGCCATAATTTCAGCAGGTGATGTTTGAGCGTAGCACCCTGTTACACAGATAACGGCATCCGGGTTTCTTCTTACCGCACGACGAATTACTTGACGGCTTTTCTTATCACCTGTATTTGTTACTGTACATGTATTAATTACATACACATCTGCTGAATGTTCAAACTCTACACGATCGTAGCCACTATTTTTAAACAGCTGCCAGATGGCTTCAGTTTCATAGTGGTTTACTTTACAACCTAGCGTGTGAAACGCAACTGTTGCCATGTTCATCACTCCATTAGTTCAGTTTGGTACGAAACAGCTGCTAGCACATACATAGACGCTGTTTCCGTACGTAAAATCCTTGGGCCAAAGCCGCATATAACAGATCCATTCTCTTTTAAAAGTTGGACTTCTTTTTCGGTTAAGCCGCCTTCTGGTCCAATCACGACAAGAACGGATTGACCTTTTGTCAGACTAGAGAGGCTTTTATATAAGTTAGCAGATTCTCCCGCCTTCGCTTCTTCCTCATACGCAACGATGATGCGATCATAGTTCTTTGCTTCTTCAATGAGTTTCTGAACCGTTAACGGCTCTGTTACTACCGGACATTTGGTTCGGTGGGATTGCTCGGCTGCTTCCTTCGCAATTTTCTGCCAGCGCTCAAGCTTCTTTTTACCTTTTTTCTCATCCCATTTCACAATAGAACGACCTGCAATAAAAGGGATAAACTTTGCTGCACCGAGCTCGGTCCCTTTTTGAATAATCAGTTCCAGCTTATCCCCTTTAGGCAATCCATTCGCTATAGTCACTGAAACAGGTAATTCCTTTCGTTCGTCAAGCCATTTCGTTACATTCAACACAACGTCGCCTGATGATACATCTTCGATGGTACATAAAGCGGATTCATCCTTCTCATTACAACATATTACTTCGTCACCGGCAACCATCCTCATAACGCGAATGATGTGGTGAGCGTCATCACCTTTAATCACGACACGCTCATCTTCGAAATCA